>JAOZNY010000161.1 GCA_029933565.1 Bacteroidales bacterium | reverse complement strand
AAATATTCCCGATTTTCAGATGTGACATTTAAGTCCTGTAAAATGATAGGGATTGTCTGGGATGAAGCCTCTATGCCTTTCTCAATCACTTGCGAAGATTCCAATATCAGCTATTCAAGTTTTTATGGCATGAAATTGAAGAAAATGAAAATCAACAAATGTATTTCTCATGATGTAAACTTCTCGGAAGCAGATATGCAACTTAGTAGATTTAATCACACAGATTTGCAGAACAGTATGTTTCTTAATACGAATCTAACAAAAGCCAATTTTGAAAATGCGTTTAACTATAATGGAATAGATTTAATAAACGGAAAAATTAAAAAGGCTGTCTTTTCAATGCCTGAAGCATTGGTATTACTTAGAAATTTTGATATAATTCTAAAATAAATGAATAATCTACTCGACAACATATCAATACTATTTAAAAAATATGGCGTAAAAAGTGTAAGTATGGATGATATTGCCAGAGATCTTGGTATGTCAAAAAAAACCCTTTATCAGCATTATAAAAATAAAGATGATGTTATTGATAAAGTTGCTAACTACGAATTTGAACAGGAAATGGATGAATTGGAAAAATTGTTTAAAAAGCATAAACATGTAATTAATCAATTGTATGCAGTTAGTAAATTTATTATTAAAAGTAACTTAACCCTAAATCCTTCTTTAATATACAGTATGGAGAAGTATTATCAACAAACATGGGAAGAATTAATAAATAAAAGAAAAGAATTCGTTCTTAATCTTATTGATAAAAATTTCAAAGAGGGGATAAAACAAGGAATTTACAGAAGAGATATAAACTTGGATGTTATTCAGCTTTTTTATTCCTTTTTGTTAAATATTAAAAGTATTGAAATTTTTAATGACAGGTCAATAGAAAAATTTGATGCTACATTTAATACGATCTTTAATTATCACATTCGTGGTATCGCAAGTAATGTGGGAATAGAATACCTGGAAGAACAATTCTTAAAAGAAAAGAAGCAAGAACAAAGCACATACCCCCAACAAAATAACAATAATAGCTGAAATAGTAATCAATATGAAAATCGTAATCCGCACATAATTCAGTTACAAATTAAAAGTTTCGATTTCCAAAGTCGGTAACTTTTCTTATACTAAACGTTACTGCTAAGGCTATGAATGCGTCCATTTAAAATTGTAATTGATTGATTAATAGTGTAAATTAATTTTTTAGTAAAAATATTTCTTTTATATGTTGCAACATATAATGTTTTAACGTATTTTTGCGCCAATAAATCTTTTACTAACTTTTAATATGTATAACAATGAAAAAAACAGTATTATTTTTAAGCATTTTATTCCTTGTCATTTATTCAGTAAGTGCGCAGGAAGAAACAAAATGGAGCTTTGATAAAGCTCATTCAAAAATTCAATTTGATGTTGCTCATATGGTAATTTCAGAAGTGTCAGGCCAGTTTCAAGAATATGAGGGAACTGTTGTAACAAGAAAGGAAGATTTCTCAGATGCAAAAATTGATTTTTCAATAACTGTAAAAAGTATAGACACAGACAATGAAGAGAGGGATAAGCATTTGCGTTCGGCAGATTTTTTTGATGTTGAAAAATATCCTAAAGTCACCTTTTTAAGTAAGGAAATGAAAAAAGCGGGCGAGCACCAATATCAATTAACAGGAGACCTTTCTTTGCACGGTATTACCAAAGAAGTGATATTAGATATAAAGTATGGAGGAACAATAAAGGATCCTTACGGCAATGTAAAAGCGGGATTTAAAATTACAGCTGTAATTGACAGAACAGACTATGGGTTAAAATACAACTCTGTCATGGATACAGGTGGAATGCTGATTGGAGAGGAAGTAACAATTATTTGTAATGTTGAACTTATCAAACTCCAAAATTAAATATCCAAATAATATGAAAACAGTAAAAAGAATGTAATGGTTTAATGGTTGGTTACAAAGTAAAAAACTTTGAAACTACTGACCAAGATTACCGCAAGATTCAATTATATGAACTATTAAAAAAAGGAAAAGTAGTAATTGTTTTTTATAGAGGTCAATGGTGTCCTGTATGTATGCCACATTTGAAAAAGTTACAAAATGGTCTTAAAGAAATAGAAACTAAAGGGGCTTCTATTTTATTAATAACACCCGAAAAACAAGAAAACATACAAAAGACATTCTTAAAAACAAACATTACTATTCCTGTGATTTATGATGAAAATTACAAGATAATGGAAGACTTTGATGTAGCATTTCTGCCCAGCAAAGGGCTTAGAATTATGTACAATACAATATTGAGAGCAGATCTTAAAAATGCCCAGTCAGATAATTCTCAAACTCTACCAGTACCAGCAACTTATATTATTGGGCAAGATGGTATAATTAAATGGAGACATTTTGACCGTAATTATGTAAAAAGATCAAGTATTAAAGATATTTTAAACCAATTATAAATTAAATTAAATCCATTGCATTAATATTTGAAATAAAAAATACTGGAGTACTTGTAATGAGAGTAAAAATCAATCTTATTATAATGCAACACTACTAAACTTTAGTTATGGTAAATAAAATTAAAATTGAGGTGTTTTACACATTAACTTGTCCAAATTGTAGAACTTTAAAGAAAATGCTCAGTGAAGTTTTACCTGAATTTGTAGATAAGTTTGACTTTAAAACAAGTCTTGCTAATTCTCCTCTCGGGATGTTCAGAACAATGAAATTAGGAATACATGCAGTTCCAACTATGTTGATTGACAACGAAATAGTTTTTAGAAGTGTTCCTACAAAAGAAGAATTAATTAACAAACTGAATAAATATTAATCAAAAAATTTAAAAATAATGGAAGAAAAGAAAAAATTAAGATGTCCTCTTGGCGTTCCGGGAGGAATTATTGCAGCCTTAATTGGCTTAGCAGGTATTATCATGAATATCGTAAATTTTGATGTGTTTAACATACTTATTTCGATTGCCTTGCTGTTGTTGGCAATGCCGTTTGTACGTGTTACAATGATGATTCACGGAGCAAACGACCGATTAGACAAACTGGAAGAAAAAATCAAATAATTATTAACCGCTGATTAATTATCAGCATAAAATTTAGAAATATGGAAGAACCAAAAATTGCACAAAAAGCACCTTATGTGCTAGATTTAGAACCCGGAACATATTATTGGTGTTCATGTGGAAGAAGTAATAATCAACCCTTTTGTGACGGCTCGCATAAAGGAAGTGAGTTTACACCAGAAAAAGTGGAAATTGAAGAAAAAAAGAAAGTGGCACTTTGTGGCTGTAAACATTCAAAAAATGGAGCATTTTGCGATGGAGCTCATGCAGAATTATAGATTTAATTTTTGAAATTTGGAATACAAAAGTACTAAGTTACCAGTCTTTTACATTCCTCACGGAGGTGGGCCATGGCATATTATGGACGATGCCTTTGGCGACCCCGTAAGTTATGGTAAATTAAAAGAATACCTTGAAAACCTTGGACAGCAATACAGTCAAAAAATAAAAGCAATTCTTGTTATTTCTGCTCATTGGGAAGAAGATTTGCCAACTGTTCATTTCGGTTCAAATCCGCCTTTGCTTTATGATTATTATGGTTTCCCTGAATCAACTTATCATTTAAGCTGGTCGGCTTCCGGTAATCCCGAATTGGCTGAACAGATTGAAAATCTTATTAAAGCAAGCGGTTTTATAACAAAAAGAGAATATGACCGCGGCTTTGACCATGGAACGTTTGTGCCTTTTATGATTGCTTTTCCTAAACCTGAAATTCCTGTTGTCCAACTTTCGTTGGTAAAAACGCTTGATCCTGAAACGCATATAAATCTTGGTAAAGTGCTCGAACCTTTGCGTAATGAAGGGGTGTTGATTATTGGTTCTGGCATGAGTTATCACAATATGCGAGGTTTTATGTCAGGAAGTTCAAATACAATTGTAAATTCAGAAAAGTTTGACAACTGGCTTTCAAAAACAGTATTAAACTCTAATATAAATAAAAGAAATTTTGCTCTGATGAATTGGCAAAAAGCCCCTGCCGCATTGGAGAGCCATCCGAGAAGTGAGCATTTGGTGCCTTTGTTTGTGATTGCAGGGGCTGCCGGAAATGACATTGGAATGATTGATTACACAGGAACACTAATGGGAGTAAAAATTTCAGGATATAAATTTGGATAATATGTAAACTATTAAAAAAATAAAAATTATGAAGATTTTAATAACAGGTTCAACCGGACACTTAGGAAGTGCAACCATTGAGTTTTTACTCAAAAAGAATCTGGCAACAAATATAGTGGCACTAGCCAGAAACGGCGAAAAGGCAAATGTTCTGAAAGAAAAAGGCGTTGAAGTACGCTTTGGCAATTACGATGATTACCAGTCGATGGTTAAAGCTTGTCAAGGGATTGATAAAATGTTGCTTATTTCATCAAACGAGATGGAAAATAGAGCAAACCAGCATATAAATGCTATAAATGCTGCCAGAGAAACTGATGTGAAACATATTATTTACACCAGTTTTATTCGTCAGAAAGATGACCCAAATTCTGCTTTGTGGTTTATTGCTAAAGATCATGTTGAAACAGAAGATCATCTTGCTAATTGTGGAATTCCATACACCTTATTTAAAAATGGGTTCTACATGGACATGATTACAGATTTTATCGGACATAATGTATTAGAAACACAAACTATTTTTCTACCGGCAGGAGAAGGTAAAGTTAATTTTGCTTTACGAAATGAAATAGCCGAAGCCCTTGCAAATGTGCTTACAAGCGAAGGGCACGAAAACAAGTCCTATAACATTGGCGGAGAGACAACTGCTTCGTTTTTCGAAATTGCAGGTTATTTAACTGAAATTGCAGGCAAACAAATTAACTATATCTCACCCACTGTGGAAATCTACAAACAAGAACTTGCTAAACATAATTTACCCGAGCAATCAATCAAAATGGTAGCAGGTTTTGCAGTCGCATTCAGCGAGAATGCAATGGATGTTACAAGTAAAGATTTCACTCAATTATTAAGCAGAAAACCAACTAATGTCAAAACTTATTTAACTACAATATTTCAAAAATAAATTGAATTATTAATTTAAATTTTTAAAATTATGAATACACAAATTTCAAAAACCAGAAAAATTATCGGTTGGGTAATTGCCGGTTTATTAACAGCACTTTACTTATACAGTGCAAGTAGTAAATTGTTTCTTAACCCCGAACAAATGGAACAAATGAAATTAGCCGACTGGCGTATTATTATCGCATTAGGCGAAATAGGCTCAACTTTATTATTTTTGTTTCCCAAAACCAACAGATTTGGTACTTTACTGCTTAGTTCGTACATGGGTGGTGCAATAATTATTCACATGACAGATGGTATGAGTATTATGATGCCAAGTGTTGTACTTGTTTTAGTATGGGTAGGTTTTTATTTAAGAACACCTGAGTTTTTCAAAATGAAATAAAATGAAAATTGAAGATGAAATAAAAGGGAGATTTCGAAACGAATACCACAAAGGATTGATAAATCTAACTTACACTGCTAAACAGTTGAGTTACGAGTTCTATCAATCACTAAAAAAACACGGACTTGCCGAACAGCAGTACAATGTTTTGAGAATATTGCGCGGTTTTCGTTCTGAAGCCCCTCTTTCCATTAATTTTATTAAAGAACGCATGCTCGACAAAGATTCAGATGTAAGCCGTATTGTTGATAGATTAGTTCAAAAAACTTTGGTTAGTCGGATAGAAAATCCTAAAGACAGACGCCAAAAATCAGTTAAAATTACTAAATCGGGTATAGTGCTTCTTGATAAAATGTTTAATTGTGAGCAGAAAGTTGACACTTTGCTTAATAATTTGACGACTGTAGAAGTTAAAGAATTTAACAGGTTGTTGGATAAAATAAGAGAAGAAGAGCAATAATGCACTAATTATTTTGCGAAATTTACCACCGTATTAGAGTGTTATCTGAGTAATAAACATTTAGCATTTTTGTTTGTGATAGCATGTCTGTTTTCAAACGATACTGCTTGAAAAATTGCAAAGGATCACTTATGGCAGTTAAAATTTCAGGATATAAATTTTTATAACATGAATAATATGTGGAATGAAAGATATGCACAGGAGGAATATGTGTATGGCAAAGAACCCAATGAATTTTTTAGTCAGGAATTAATAAAACACAAAGCCGGTAAAATATTGTTACCTGCAGAAGGTGAAGGACGAAATGCTGTATATGCTGCAAAATTAGGTTGGAAAGTTTATGCTTTTGATAGTAGCTCTGAAGCCATAAAAAAAACTAAAAAATTAGTTTCTGAAAACAAAGTTGAAATCACATATAACCTATTTTCTTTTGAAGACGTTGATTATCCAAATGATTTTTTCGATGTAATAGGTTTGTTTTATGCACATACCTTATTAAGAGAAGATAATCATAAAAAACTCATTCGTTTTTTAAAACCAGAAGGAACAGTAATATTGGAGGGCTTTTCTAAAGAGCAAATTAATAATAATACAGGTGGTCCACGCAAAGTGGAAATGTTATTCTCTAAAGAAGAACTTCAAAGTGATTTTATCGAATTATCAGAGTTGAAAATATGGAAAGAAGAGTCTCATTTAAATGAAGGGGAACACCATCAGGGAAAATCTGCTGTAATCAGATTAATAGGAAAGAAATGAAAAAGGATAGTTTGTTAAAAAATAGGAAACTGTATGTTATTTTCAGTATTACTCTAATTGCTGTTATGGGTGTTGCAAGCATAACTCCGGCAATGCCCCAAATGGCTGTTGTGCTACATTTAAACGAAATGCAGATAGGCTTACTAATTAGTG
>JAOZNY010000160.1 GCA_029933565.1 Bacteroidales bacterium | reverse complement strand
ATGCCAATTTTCATATGCTTAATAATTATATATTCTGCTGTTTGTTTTTTGTCATTCTGAACGTTTGAAGAATCTGATTCATTTTATAAGCACTTTTGTAGTCATTTGTTTTTCAGGTCCACTTACCGAGATAAAATAAACCCCGGCATCCCAGTTTTCCTGATAATGGATATTAATTACATCATCTGTTGAATTTATTTTTTTGTTCAATACTGTTTTGCCCAAATAATTAATTAATCGCAAGTCTGTAAAATTAAATTCTGTAGGCAATTTTACACTAAAGATACCATCTGTTGGATTTGGATAAACTACTAGATTAGGTTCATAATTTATTTTCTCGTCGGTGCCAAGTAATGCGCCAACAGAAACATTATCGACAAAAATTGGATTGCCAACACCACTGTAAGATTCAAAAGCAATGCGCAGATTAGGCTGCAAGTCCCAATTACTCAAATCCAGTAAATTGCATTGAGCACCCCAGCCATTACCGCACCAATCTGAAGCAATAGAAGGCCAAAAATCATCAGTCATTTCATGGGTTGCAAAAATTCCACTGCCATCCTCACCCCAGGCAGACAAACGCTCCCAGTTCTCACCACAGTCAGCCGAAATGTAAATAATCAGCGAGTCGGTGATTGGCTCGTATTTTTTAGCGTAAGCATGCTCAAATTCCAGCAAAGCATCAGCTGAATTGGTCAAATTAAAAGGTGGTGAAATAAGTCTGTCGCGCCTACCAACAAAATAATCTGCAAATTTTACGCTCATTGCTTTGTTTCCAGGAATATTGCCTGCTACATTTTGCATTTCCCACGTATTAGAATTGTCAGGGTTTTCAATCAGCCAGTCATCACTTACAAAAGAATCATCCTCAAAAGTTTCCATAAATGGAAGAGGATAGCCTCCTGCTGCAATAAATTCAAATTTTGTTATTTCCGAACTGCCGTTCAAATTCCAAACTTTTAAACTAACAGAATATAAAACTGCCTCTTCAAATATTACTTCAGGATTTTGGCTGGTTTCGTTTGTGCCATTCACAAATATTACACTTGATGGATCGAACTGCCATTCCCACTCAATGGGACTGTAAATAGTTTTATCTGTAAATTCTACTTCACTTCCGGTGCAAATTGCAGTTTTGCTAACTGTAAAATCAACTTCCGGCAATAAGGAAATACTGGTAGTTATAAAATCTTCTTTAACTATTGTATCGCTACCCAAATCGTTGGAAGAAATGAGAGTAACATCAAAACTCCCCTCCTGGTCAAACAGAATTTCAGTTGGGTTTTGCTGCGATGAATTTCCCGGAATTCCTCCTTCAAAGGTCCATTCCCAATTTGTGGGAACTCCCAAACTCAGGTCGGTAAAATCAACGCTTTCACCCAAAGGGATTAATGTTTCATCCGAATCGAAATCGGCCAAAGGGCTAAACGAAGGTTTTAAAAATGCCCACCATGTTCCCCACTTATCACTTCCGTTTGGTAAATCAGCAAATTCGTGCACCGCCCAAAAGTCTATATCGTCGGCAGGATCAACAAATACTGCCGAATAATCGCCCCAGCGGTTACGATCGCCACCAAATGTTTTATGGTAAGGGGCCAAGCCCTCTTTATAAATGTAATAATCGCGCATACTTCCTTCATCGTCAAGGTGATCTTTATAAGAATAGGCTGCTCCTGCATAATGGTTTTCCGAAAAAACACCATGACCTATTAAAACATCTTCATTGGCATTTACTGCAATACTTGGAAAAGCAAAAGATGTAATTTGATCCGGGTCTTCAATTCTTCCTCTTTGGAGAATAATGCCTGTTGTATCCAAATTCCACCATTGAATTGCCGCATACTGAGGATCATTAGCCGGAAGGTAAATATGGTGAACTGCCCAGAGTTTATTGTTGCGGAAAATCATGGTATGCATACGGGCATCAACACTATTGAGTTTTTCGCTGCTCCCCAATTGTGGAAGAAAATCGCCATGGTTTTCGTAGGACCAGTTTTCCCAGGGTTCGGGAACTGCAAGAGAACCTTTTAATTCAAAAGATGGATCATCGGTTAGGCCGCTCAACTTAAATAGGTTAACATATCCATCGTCCAAATAGTTGCCATTTCCTGTAGAAATTAAATACAAATCTTCGCTAAGCGAATCGTAAGTAGATGCAGGAACGATTGCCGAACCAATCGTTGTTGTAAAACGACTAAGGCTAACTTCTTCCTCACCGGAGTATGCCGCCAGTTTGTCGAATGCAAACACCACAAATTCAACTGCTTCGAAAGCAGAATTGCGCATTATCCCACCAATACTTATCCACTTTTTATTGAAACCAAGATTTGGATAATCAAACCACAAAATATTTTCAGGATCAGTTTCAATCCAATAAAAACTCCAGTCGTCCAAAGGGTTTTCTGTTGTGCTAACTCCAATGTACATTTTTGAAGTTGTTGCTGTAGAACCACTTGGGGTAATCATTATCCAACGATTTTGGTAGGGATCGAAAACAATTTTAGGATCGAATGTAGAACCACCTGGCAGGTCGGCCCACCATGCATCTAGCGAAGTTGTAAAAAGTTCATTGCCCAGTTTGTCTGAAATTCTGACATCGGTATTTAACGTTTGCATCAAATGCATTGGTCCGGCAGCAGCATTTACGTCGGGAGGAATGGAATTTCCGTTATCCATCAAACCTGCAAATGTTGTGTCGGGTATAGGCGAAATAATTCGATTGCCACTTCCTTTTGTTGTAGTTGAAGTTTTAGGCTGTCGGTAAATAATATTATCAGAAAAACTCCATTCACGGGGCTGCCAGCCAGGATTAGGGACTTTAATCCCATCACCAATTAAGTCGTTTGCTTGTTTCAGTAATTGAATATTTACCCTCGCATGTTTATGAAGAACGCCCTTTTCTCCTTCAATAATTTGAGAAGTAACAGTGTTTGCTAAACCAAGAAAAAATAAAAGTGTAAAAAAAGCAAGAAGTTTCATACCGTTAAGAATTTCTCGCAAAGACGCAAAGACGCAAAGAAAAGAAGAAATATTCCAATGTGTCAATATTCCTTGCTACAATATTTCTATTTTAAAATTAATTGTTCCTTGCAAAGGTAGTAATTGGCTTAAAACTATTTCACCTCAACTACCTTATCAATATTTTCAAACAAAAGTTTAATCATCTCCTGCCATTTTTTAGGAAAGGCTTTTCTGCTTTCGTCTGTTGCCTGAGGGCCAAGCGCAGTCATCATAATATTTGAGGGGGGGATAACATTTGCAGGACGATATTTCACCTCCACACTTCTGCCAGTGTCCAGTCTTGTAAATCGCACAAAATTTTCAATATTGGCATTGAAGGATAACAGATTCCTGCGGGCAAATTTTCCACCTAGTCCTCCAAATCCTGCTTCGCCTGCCGCACCGGTAATATTAGTAAACACCGAACCCGAAACCCCAACGCTACCTTCATCAACACCATCTCTCAGTTCAACTTTTATCTCTCCCCTTTGAGGAAGTTCGTTGGGATAAAGTTCCTTTAAGCCCTTAAAGGCCATTAGATAAGAACCGGCCACCGTAGCACAACTGTGTCCAGCCATTTTAACAATGTCCAGATAATGGATTTCTATTTCCCCATCTTCGGGTGCACCTAGAAATTCGGCCAATTCATCTTTTAATATAATTGGCTCAATATTTTTATAAAAATCAGGTAGTTTCATTTTTTTTATTTTTTAGAATCAGGATAAAGGAGTCAAGAATCAGGATAGGCTGAGTTCATACTTCTTTTCCTTTGTTATTTATTATTTACAAATTTATAAAATCCTTCGCCGGCATCTTCAAGAAGATCCAAAACTAATTCAAAGCCTTCATCACCTCCATAATAAGGATCTGGAATTTGGTCGTAATCAAATTCTGTGGAGAAGTCTGTTATTTTAAAAAGTTTCTTTAAATCATCGGCATTACGTGCCATTGCAGATAAATCACTAAAATTACTGTTGTCCATTGCAACAATATAATCAAAATTATCCCAATCTGTTTCCCGAAAAAAAGGTCGTGAGATGGAAGTTAAATCAAAACCCCGCTTAATGGCATGCTGCTGCATCCTTCTGTCGGCCGGCTCACCCTTATGGTAGGCGTAGGTTCCTGCTGAGTCAATTTCAAATTCACGAGCAACACCTTTGCTTTTTACCAAACCCCTGAAAACCGCTTCAGCACTTGGCGAACGGCAAATATTACCGAGGCAGACAAACAATACTTTTTTCTTGCTCATTTTAATCTTTAAATCAAAAGGCTAAATTAGAGATTCTTCAATACGTTCAGAATTTTTACTAGGTTAATAAAAGTTTCTTGTTGAGATTACTAGTTACATTGTAAAATCCAGCCGTACTCTAACGCCATATTTTGGCATATCGGGATAAACTTCCGGTACAGGCCGCCAAATAAATTCTATTCTTATAAGTTGGAGGATATTCTCCAAGCCGGCGCCTAACTCTAAATAATGGTTTCCGGGAACATGCATGTCCCATGGGTATTCCAGTACATTTTGATGCTTATCGCTGAGAGAGCCAATAAAATATTTTGCCGAGAAAATTGTGCGAATATTAAGACTTCTAACCAAAGGAACTTTATTTATTAGAAGTCCGTTAAAATGGTATTCCATCATTATGCTGGCATATTTATCGAGGGCTGCGGTGGCATTGTTGAGCAAATTAAACCTATACCTCGAATCGCCATAAGTATCGTTTCCCCTAATAATATTTAGCAAAGGAAATGGCACTTCACCAAAAATATAACCCGTTTCGAAAACATAATTCAGATACATAAAACCTATTGGAACCCTGTGCTTTAAGGTTAGGTGAATTTTAAAATAGTTTTTGCTGTAGCCCGCCACCGAATAATTACCAACTGTACCTAAAATATTAATTATGGGATAAAAAGTGCTAAGGTAGTAACGTCTTAAAAAGATGTCGGAGGTATGTTCTTTCCACGAAAAGCGCAGCCTTAAACTTACCGAGTTATTGTAAATGTAGTTAACAGTTTCACCATTATGGATAAATGGTACAAATACACCCTGCCTCAGTTCGTCGTATTCGTAATTAATTTTGGTCATAAAACCACGACGCCATTCTTTTTCCAAATAAATATTGTAACGGTACAACATGGCACGTCGGTCGCTGTAGTGCCGCTTGAAGATGGCAGCAATAAAACTGTCTTCACCCGTTGAGCGCATATTCTCCTTTATCAGGCCTATGTGGCTAAAAACACCGAAAAGGAAAAGGTCCTTGATAAGTCCACCACCCAAAAGAGTTCTATTTTTTGTATTGAACTTATATTCACCATAGAGTGAATATTTCCACTCCTTATCCATAAAACCGTAGCCCATACTGCCACCTACACTGTAGAATGGATTAAAGTTTTCGGAAGTACGAAGCCCAAGGTTAAGCCGGGTTCCCTCAATACTGTTAGTGCTAAAAGTACCCAGATAGGGGCCAAAGTCAACTTTACCCAAATTGTAGTAGCCGGTCATAAACATTTTTGTGAGTTTACCTGCACCCTTTATCCACCAAATATTGTTTGTGGAATCGATTGTTTCTGAAGTAGTTTTAAAATTGGTTTTGCCAGTTTGTTGACGGTAATGGACAAAACTAGAATCAAGCGACTTTGTTTTAGGAATTCGTTTTTCTTTTTCAACTTCTTTAAGGGGTGTGGCACTTTTGCCCAAATGAATATTCGAATACAATGTTAACTTATCAATTTCAATCATTGCATTTTTTGCCTGATCTTTTATTTTTAAATAGTGAAACGATGCATTAAGAGTATTGCTTTTAAAAAACAAAGTACTATCGTCGATAAAATCATATTCAAAGGCAACCTTAAAAGTATTGAGGTAATTGATATTTGCTTTACGTGTTAGGGTGGCATCAATTGCGCTTATTGCCCAAATATCCTTGATTACTGTAAAATGTCCATCGAAGGCAAGATCTTTTTCGCGGCGCGGAACAAACTTAATTGTATAATATTTATGTTGGTTAACAACTGTGCTGTCCTCAAGATAGTATCGGTAAAATGTAATGCCGTTGTTTGCCAATGGACTGATAAATGTGTGCCCAAATAGTTCCACATAGTTTTTGTAAAAATTCATTTCAGCGCTAAGCGAATTTTCGTAACCCTGAATACCAATTTTATCGAAGCCCATTATCGCCTTTATTTTATTATTTTTTTCAAAAGTCTGCGAAATATTTGCATCTTTATCTACAAAGTTGTCAGAAATTTTTTCCGACATAAAAAAGGGCAATATTTTCCTTCCACTCGAATCGGTTGTAATCGGCAACGATTTCATTAGAGGTCCCGGAATTATTAGTTGGAGATTGTCTTTGGTAACATTGGTTAAAGTAGCAGCAAGAGAAGTGTAAGTTTGTGCGCTAAACCTATGAAACCTTTCGGGGTCGTTTTTGTGTTTGTTGGCAATTATTGCACGTAAAATGGGATAAGAAGGGTTTTCGCCTGGGGTAATTACAACTTCGTTTAGCAGTTGCGAATCTTCTTTCATTCTAATGATTAGTCTGTACTTTTTACTCCGTTCAACAAAAACTTTCACATCCTTGAAGCCAATCATTTTAAAAACCAACGTGTCGTTATGGTGACGTGACTTGATTTTGTATTTTCCATTCAAATCAGTAGTAGTACCAATTGTAGTATTTTGAAAAATAATATTAACCGAAGGGAGAGGTTCACTACTTATATCATCAAGAACATAACCCTCAACAATGCTAAGGCCTTTTTCCGTTTGGGCAATAGCCGGAATTACACCACAAAAAATAAGTAGGATTATTAGAAGAATTACTATTTGAACTTTGGTATTTTTCAAGTTTTAAAA
>JAOZNY010000159.1 GCA_029933565.1 Bacteroidales bacterium | reverse complement strand
TATAATATTCACAGCATTAGTAAAAAGTCCTTTTTGGTCACCCATTTCAAGGTTGCCATCATTTCTAATTTTATAATACTCTTTGACTTTGCTGCCAGTTACATAGAATTTATCTCCCTGTTTTTTTAGTTTCTCAATCTTAGTCTTCATATTGTTTTTTGTAAAATCAATTTGAGAGAAGAATTGGTTATTCTCTTTATATAGAATAATCTGAGATTCATAACCAGAAAAATCACATCTCCATCTGCCAACGGCTCCCATTTTTTCTAATTCCTTAACTTCATCTTCAAGTCTTTTTTGTTCTATTAACCTTAAACTGTCTTGCTTAATTCTATCTTTTAAAATATCATCTTGAGAATAATCATTGACTTTTGAATCTGAAGATGATTGATTCTGGCAACCAAAAAGGATTCCTATTATTAGTATTGTAGACAATGTCCTCATTTTCGTAGTTTTTATTTTTTTAAATTGGCTACAACATGAATATAAGAAGTCTAATTACAATCCCATCCCCTTACTCACCAACTCAGCAATATCGTAATTTTTGATTTCTTCTTCTTTGTTGGAGTATTTCAGTCCGTCAGTCATCATTACCATACAGAATGGGCATGCAGTTGCAATAATGTCGCAGCCGGTTTTAAGGGCTTCCTCGGTGCGTTCCATAAAGACTTCCTTATCGCCATTTTCGGCTTCCTTAAACATTTGTCCGCCACCGGCCCCACAACAAAGGGCAAAACTCTTATTGCGTTCCATTTCAATTTTAACCGAAGGAATGGAATCTAAAACAGTACGTGGTGCATCGTATTCGCCATTGGCCCTGCCAAGATAACAAGGATCGTGGAAGGTGATTTTTTTGCCTTTGAACTCCTCACCTTCGATTTTTAGTTTACCTGATGAAATTTGCTCCTGCAAAAATTGTGAATGGTGAATTACATTATAATTTCCATCATAGTCGGGATACTCATTCTTTAAGGTATTAAAGTCGTGAGGGTCGCAGGTAATGATATTCTTTACTTCGTAAGCGTTAAGTACCTCAATATTCATCATTGCCTGCATCTGGTAAAGCATTTCGTTACCGGAGCGGCGGGCTACATCACCACTGTCGGTTTCTTCGGTACCAAGTACTGCGTAATTCACCTTAAGGTGGTTAAGGATTTTAATGAATTCACGCGTTACTTTTTTATAACGGTCGTCGAAGGCTCCTGCCGATCCTACCCAGAAAAGATAATCGACCGTTTCGCCTGCTGCCATCTTATCGGCCATCAAAGGAACTTCAAGACCCTCGGCCCAAAGCATTCTGTCTTCAGGTGAAAACTGCCATGGGGCGCCATTGTTTTCAATATTTGAGAACATGGTGTTGAGTCCGCTAGGTGCTTTCGATTCTTCCATTACAAGGTAGCGGCGCATATCCAAAATCAAACTTGGCTGATTGATGTTTACAGGACATTCCTGTGCACATGCATTACACTGTGTACAAGCCCAAAGTTCTTCTTCGGTTATAAAAGTAGTGCCAATCAAAGCATTCCCATCATCAAACGAACTTCCTTCTTTCAACAGACCCGGACCCTTTTGCTTCATCCTTGCACGGGTATCCATCATTACTTTTCGCGGCGAAAGAAGTTTGCCTGTAATATTTGCAGGACAAACAGAAGTACACCTTCCACATTCGGTACATGCCAGCGAATTCATATAATTTATCCAGTTGACATCTTCAATATCTTTTACGCCAAACCTTTCAGGTTCACCTTCCTCTTCAGTTGACTCGTCAAAAGTAGCGTTGGGATCCAACATCATTTTAACTTCTTTGGTGATATTTGGCATATTTTCAACATAACCCAAAGGTTCCAAACGACTTACGTAAACATTGGGTACCGACATAAAAACATGGAAGTGCTTAGAGTAAGGAAGAATATTTGCAAATATGAAAATCAGTAGAATATGTATCCACCAATTGGTTTGATAAACTACCCATGCAGTTTCGGCAGGTATTCCAATAAAATATCCTGCAAACCATTGGCTAATGGGATAATAACCTAAAACATGCTCGTTAACAGCATCTGCCCAAAGTAAATATCCTGTATTCATTCCCAGAAGGGATAGCATTAAAACCAGAATAATTGTAAGCGCAAGGTTGGCATCCTGCTTGGAAACAGGCTTCATTTCGGGTCCGTAAAACCTTCCAATGTGCATGAATAACCTGCGGAACAAAAAAGCCAGTATTGCGATGGCAATGATTAAACCAAACACATCGCCCGAAGCCATCAGGACATCGTACACAGGCCCCATAAAACTGAGGATTCTTTCGGTTCCGAAAAGTCCATCAATAATCATTTCGACACTTCCAAAAAGGATGAGGACAAAACCCCACCACACTAAGGCATGCATAAACCCGATAACAGGACGACGAAGTATTTTCTCCTGGAAAATAGCAACTTTGATCGTCATGGAAATTCGTTTCCCAATATCTCCGATGGGTTTCTTTTTGGTCAATTTAAAATACTTCAAAACACGTTGCATTGTCCATGCAAACACTCCAAATGTGATTAAGAGGGAAATCAAAAAAAGTATCTGTTTTAACATGATGTTGTGGTTTTTATTTTCTGCTTACAAGATTATGAAATAATATATTTAGAATGAAACTATATTTCATGGTTGTCGTTGTTGTCGTCATGGTTGTCATGGTTAGCCTGTATTAATCAGGCTGTGTACTACCATTTTCTAACAATGATAACTTGACAACGTGAAACAAACAACCTTTCTCAACCTTCCCCAACATGTCCGTCCTCATCGGTATAGCCATAAAGTCTGTCGAGTTTTATTTTATATTTTTTCTTCAGAACTTTACGTTTCACTTTCAGAGTTGGCGAAAGTTCACCGGTTTCAGGTGTCCACTCCTGACAAGTGAGTTCAAACTTTTTAAGTTGTCGGTAACTGCCAAAACCCTCATTAATTTTGTCCACTTCTTTTTGGTAACGTTCTAAAACTTTGGGGTTTTGGATTAAATCTATATTGTCGCGGAAAGTAATTTTATGCTTAGCACACCAACTGTGCAAAAAATGGAAAGCAGGGCAAATTATTGCTGCCGCATATTTTTCGCCGGCACCCACCACCATAATCTGCTCAATAAATGAGGACTCCTTAAATTTGTTTTCAACTACCTGAGGCGCAATATATTTACCTGTGGACATCTTGAAAATTTCTTTCTTTCTATCGGTAATCTGAAGGATGTTGTGCTCGTGCAGTTCGCCAATGTCGCCCGTGTGGAACCATCCATCTTCGTCAATAACCTCTTTGGTTTTTTCTTCGTCTTTGTAATATCCCATCATTAAACTTGGACCTTTCATCAATATTTCACCATCCTCGGCAATTTTTACTTCTACATTGTCGAGTACCGGACCTACAGTTCCAAATTTTAAGTGCGGATAATCACGGTGGTTAACTGCAATTACCGGAGAGGTTTCTGTAAGTCCATAACCTTCAAGGATAGGGATTCCCGCTGCGTTAAAAACTCTGGCAAGTCGTGGTTGAAGTGCGGCTCCCCCCGACACAACTACTTTAATATTTCCACCAAGGGCTTCACGCCATTTGCTGAAAATTAATTTGTCGGCAAGTTTTAACTGCATTTCGTACCAGGCACCATTTACTTTGTTGAGTTCGTATTTTAACCCAAGATCAACCGCCCAGAAAAAAAGTGATTTTTTAATTCCCGATAATTCTTTTCCTTTTAGTATCAATTTATCGTAGAGTTTTTCAATGACACGCGGAACTGATGCAAAACCCTGAGGGTTTATTTCACGAATATTGTCACCAATGGTGTCAACGCTTTCGGCATAATAAACTCCACAACCACGGTATTGAACAAGGTAGTTAACCATTCTTTCAAATACATGGCAAAGGGGAAGAAAACTTAGGAATTTATCTTTAGGATCTACTGGCAGCACTTCAATTGTTCCCATTACATTTTGAACAAAGTTTTTGTGGCTGAGCATTACTCCCTTCGAAAGGCCTGTAGTCCCGGAAGTGTAAATTATCGACATAAGGTCATCTTCGCTGATACTTGCCTTTATTTCTTTTAATTTGTCCTTTAACTTACCGGCTTCCTTTCTCCCCAAATCAATAATGTCCATCCAATTTTTCACACCCTTAATATCATCAAGACAGTAAATAGTTTCAAGTTTAGGTGCTTTTTTTGAAGGCTCCAGAATTTTATCATAAAACTCAGCAGACGATACAATTACAATTTTGGCATCGGAATGAGTTAAAATATGTTCGTATTCCTCTGGTCCTTGGTTTGCATAAATAGGAACATGAACAACCCCCACTTGTGTCATCCCATTATCCAAAAAATTCCACTCTGGTCGGTTGTTTGAAACAGTAACAATTTTATCACCCTTGGTGAATCCCATGGCCAAAAGTCCAAAACTGAAAGCATCGACAAATTCCTTGTATTCCTTAGTACTGAATTTTTCCCATTTTCCATTGCGTTTTACCGCGAGGGCATCTTCCCTTTGTTGGTTTGCAATATTTAGGTCAATAATGTCGAATGTACGTTTTAGTTCCATGGTATTTCTTTTTTGTGTATTATTTATTTATACGGGTTAAAACCCGGACTAACTACTGAGTTACCACAGGTTTTAATCCGTGGACTCAGCCAAAGCCCCTATTTTTATTTTGGTTTAAATGTCCAGGTAAAGGTAAACTCTGCCACAATATCCCCCTCCTTGTCGGTACCAACCGACTTCACTTCTACTAACTGTCCTTCTCCTGTTTCTATACTTTTTGCAATTGCATTTTTTATTTCCTGAGCAAAATCGCAACGAAAACTCACCTTTGATCTGGCCTTTTTGGTATAAGATGCATTCATGTTTATTACCAGCATCGAAACTGGTTTTGTGGCAGCGTAAACTTCTGCCAGAGCCAAAATGCCCGAAGATAATTCTGCGGCCATTGCCTGAACAGCAAAGTACATCGACTTAAAAGGATTCTTATTCACAAACTTGTTGGGGACAGTAACTGTCGCCCCTTTTTCGTCGATGCTTGCTACCTTAAGCCCTGCAATAAAGCCCATTGGCAATTGCTTAAGCATGAATATCTTCATCCTCCAATTGCTTTTAGCCAAGGAGTGTATTTTATTGGATTTTGACATATAGAATTAAGCCGTCATTGCGGGTCGGAACGACGAAGCAATCTCCGAAATTAATTTCTTCCTTTTTGAGATTGCCACGTCCTCCTGCGTCGTCCTCGCAATGACGAACAAATTAGTTTAAAGATTATATTTATTCGCTTCAATTAAATGATCGGCAATCTTACGGCGGGCAGCAACAACGTTAACAGCAGCAATTTTTGTAAACCGCTTCATTCCCATTGTCATCCCCATCAACTCGTCGCCAGTGGCAAAGGAGTTAACTGCATCCAGACCTATTTTGTGAATTCTTGGTGCTGTGTCGTAGAAGAAAACATCGAGCATATCTTTGTAGATAGCAAGTTTTTCTTCGTCGTACATGCCACTGAGTTTCTCAACTCTGAGCATCATCGATTCGGCTGCGTAAGTGTAGTTGAGCATGTCGGCGAGATTCATAATTATCTCCTGCTCGTTGGCAAATTTGTCCATAAATTTCTGTAAAGCAGCACCGGCAACCATCAGTATGGCTTTTTTAAAGTTTACTATCGCTTTATGCTTAGCCTCAAAATACTCCGGGCTGGCAGCACCAAAATCAGGTATTGCCATCAACTCCTTACCAACTGCCTTTGCCGGGGTCAACAGGTCAATTTCACCTTTCATTCCCCGCTTAATCAATTCACCAACAGTAACCATGCGGTTAATTTCGTTGGTTCCCTCAAAAATACGGTTGATACGTGAATCGCGATAAGCCCTCTCAACAGGAGTTTCAGCCGAATAGCCCATGCCACCATAAATTTGAACACCTTCGTCCACAACGTAATCCAATACTTCCGATCCAAAAACTTTGGCAATTGAAGCCTCAATGGCATACTGACGGATACCTTCCAGATTTGCTTTTCCTTTATCCATGCCTTCGGCAACAAAACCAGCAATGGCATCATCAATGTTTTGGCTGGCACGATAAGTCAGCGACTCGGAAGCAAAAGTGCGGATTGCCATTTCAGAAAGTTTATGCTTAATGGCTCCGAAACTGGAAATTAAAGTCCCGAACTGCTTTCTTTCGTTAGCATAGTTCAGAGTGGCATCGATGGTAGCCTTGCTGGCACCAACTGTTGCTCCTGAAAGTTTTATTCTACCCAGATTCAAAATATTCAATGCGATTTTGAAACCGGTGTTCTGCTCTCCCAAAAGGTTTTCAACAGGAACTTTTACATCATCAAGATAAAGTTGGATGGTGGTCGAACCCTTGATCCCCATTTTTTCTTCATCGGCACCAATGCCAACACCTTCCCATTCTTTTTCCACTATAAATGCACTCAGGTTTTTGTCACCTTTTACTTTTGCAAAAACTATGAAAAGATCGGCAACACCACCGTTGGTAATCCAGATTTTTACACCATTAAGGTTGTAGTGTTTTCCGTCTTCGGTAAGCACTGCTTCGGCTTTGCCCGAATTAGGGTCGGAACCGGCTTCTGCTTCTGTAAGACAGTAAGCACCAATCAACTCGCCACTGGCAAGACGTGGGATATACTTTTGTTTTTGCTCCTCAGTACCGTAGTACAAAATTGGCAATGTACCTATACCCACGTGGGCTGAGAAAGCAACAGCAAAACTGTAGCCTTTTCCCATTTCTTCGGTTGTCAACATCGAAGTCACGAAATTTTGTCCAAAGCCCTCGTACTCTTCCGGAATTGCAAGTCCCAGCAATCCCAGTTCACCTGCATCTTTAAGCAATTTCTTGAG
>JAOZNY010000404.1 GCA_029933565.1 Bacteroidales bacterium | reverse complement strand
ATCCCCGGTGGTGGTGGAACCAAAGAGTTTGCCCTTCGTTTATCCGATGAACTAAAAGATGGCGACATCCGTACCAACAGTTTCTTAAACCGTTATCTGAGTATTGGTCAGGCTAAAGTTTCAACTTCGGCCTACGAAGCATTCGATTTGGGTTATCTACGAAAAGGTATCGACGAAGTAATTGTCAGTCGTGCACACCATCTGGCTTATGCCAAAAGTATGGCATTGCAAATAGCCAACAAAGGTTATACCCAACCGGCTCCACGTCACGACATTAAAGTTCTTGGACTCGAGGTGATGGGAATGGTTTACGTTGGTGCTGACGGTTTTACAACCGGAAATTATATGTCGGAACACGATAAACTCATTGCCGAGAAACTAGGATGGGTAATGGCTGGAGGAAATATTTCGCAGGCACTTACCGAAGTTTCAGAGCAATATCTACTTGACCTTGAGCGTAAGGCCTTTATGGAACTTTGTTCCACCAGGTTAACGCTTGAACGGATTCAGAGTTTGATTACAAAAGGAAAAATTTTAAGAAACTAGAAAAACATAAAAAGATGAATGCATATATAGTAGGAGGATATCGTTCGGCAATAGGCAAGGCGCCACGTGGAAGTTTTCGCTTTACACGCCCAGACGACATTGCAGCAGAAGTAATCAGACATCTGATGAACGATTTCCCACAAATTGATAAAACGAAAATTGACGATGTAATGGTTGGAAATGCGTTTCCCGAAGCCGAGTCGGGTTTCAATATGGGAAGGCTGCTTTCGCTAATGTCTCTCGACACGGTGGAAGTACCAGGGGCTACAGTAAACCGTTACTGTTCTTCAGGGCTCGAAACCATTGCCATTGCTTCGGCGAAAATTTCAGCAGGCATAGCCGATATTATTATAGCAGGAGGTGCTGAAAGCATGTCGATGATAAATATGGGAGGCTGGCGAATGGTGCCTAATCCCGAAGTAGCCCTTCACAACCCTAAGTGGTTTTTGAGTATGGGTTTAACTTCAGAAATGGTTTCAAAAGAATACGACATTAGTCGTGAAGAGCAGGATGTTTTTGCAGCAAAATCTGTTGACAAAGCACTTGCTGCCATCGATGCCGGCAGATTCAAAGATCAAATAGTTCCAATCACCATTAAGGAAAACTATTATAAAAATGGTAAAATGGAAACTCGCGAAAGGGTTTTCGATACCGATGAAGGGCCACGCCGCGGCACAACTGCTAAAGGACTCGGAAGACTAAAACCCGCCTTTGCAGCGGATGGCAGATCTACAGCAGGGAACTCTTCGCAAATGTCAGACGGAGCAGCTTTTGTTTTAGTAGTTTCAGAAAAAATGCTTAAACAGTACAATCTTACTCCAATTGCCCGACTAGTTGATTATCAGGTGGCCGGAGTAGAGCCTTATAAAATGGGTGTAGGTCCAATGGCAGCAATTCCGAAAGTTTTGAAACATTCAGGAATGAGTCTCAGCGACATAAACCTTATCGAACTCAACGAAGCTTTTGCTTCACAATCGATAGTTGTAATGAATGAACTTGGGTTAAATCCTGAAATTGTAAATGTAAACGGGGGCGCAATTGCACTTGGACACCCGCTTGGTGCTACCGGAGGAAAACTCACTGTTCAAATTCTGAACGAGCTTAAACGAACCGGAGGCAAATATGGCATGGTGACAATGTGTATTGGAACAGGCCAGGGTGCTGCCGGAATTTTTGAGATGCTTTAAATGTTGTCATTGTTA
>JAOZNY010000158.1:2246-6873 GCA_029933565.1 Bacteroidales bacterium | reverse complement strand
AAATTCTAGTTTTCAACCTATTTCGAGGCATAAAAGCCTGATATAAATTATTACCACCTATTAATTTTACCTACTGACAACAATTTGTTAAATTTGCTGCAGTTTTGTAAAAGCAAAACTTAATATTAAAATGGAAGAAACAACTAAAGATATATCCGCAGAAGCGGAAAAAAAAGAATATATTTCATCGGCACGAGGCTGTTGCTTTGTGGATACGGCACATCCGTCGAATCCTACTGTAAATCAGCAAAACTGTTGCAAACTCAGTACTTTTAACTGGTTAAGAGATTATTCTGATACAATTACATCGAAAATAAATATTGCAGAAATCAGGTTTAAAAACGGCAGAAAGGGATTTTTCAGTTTTCAGCAGGAAATGACGTTGAAAGAAGGCGAACTAGTTGCAGTAGAAGCACAACCGGGTCACGATATTGGGATTGTCTCACTTATTGGTGATGCAGTTAATTTGCAGATGAAGAGAAAAGGTGTTAATCCTGAAACTACTGAATTCAATAAAGTGTATAGGCATGCACGATCCACCGATATTGAGAAGTGGTTTGATGCCATGAAGATGGAAGACACAATAATGCATAAAACCCGTGTGTTTGCCATCGACTTTGGATTGCAAATGAAGATAAATGATGTTGAATATCAGGGAGATAAAACGAAGGCTATTTTTTATTATACCGCTGAAGAGAGGGTCGATTTTAGGCAGTTAATAAAAAAACTTGCCGAGGCTTTTCGTATTCGTATTGAGATGAAGCAGATTGGTGTTAGGCAGGAAGCGGCCAAACTGGGAGGAATTGGCCCTTGTGGTCGTGAACTTTGTTGTGCTTCGTGGATGAGCAGTTTTTCAAGTGTATCGACAAACTCGGCAAGGGTTCAGCAATTATCGTTAAATCCGCAGAAACTGGCAGGGCAATGTGGTAAATTAAAATGCTGTTTAAACTACGAACTTGACTCCTATACCGATGCATTAAAGGAATTTCCTGATACTAAAACAGTATTGAAAACAAAAAAGGGGACTGCATCCTATTATAAAACTGATGTATTCAAAAAACTAATGTGGTATTCTTATGATGAAGAAGGAGGTAGCCTGCTCGCAATACCACTCGACGAAATAAAGAAAATTGTTCAACTGAACAAAAAGGGTAAACTTGTTGATGATCTTGAAACTTATGCCGAAGACCAGGAACAAAAATCAAGTGGTGAAACTGATGACGATTTTCACGTTGCCAGTTATCAGTAATTAAGTTTTTATATTGAAGTTGTTTAATCTATAAAGTGACATATAAAACTGAAAAAATGATTTCCTATTTTCCCCTCTTGAGAGGGGAATCAGGGGTGTGTCAAATAGCAAGTCAATCCTTTTTTCAGTTTTGTTTACCAAATTTCCCTTTATTAAACAACTTCAACAATAAAATTGCAAAAACCACATTTGAATAGAAAGCGGATAAAATGAAGTTGTTAAAAACAAAATCTTTCTTTTTGCCACTAATAGGTTTGATAGTTTTTTTTACATCCTGTAATACGGGGGTGATTTTTGATGAAAATATCAGTGTAGATGAGCATGGCTGGTATAAAAATGATCTTGCCCGTTTCGATGTAAAAATTGAAGATAGTGTTAGCGTTTTTAATTATTATTTGAATCTTCGTCACTCTGTTGACTACCGCTACAGTAATTTATTTGTGTTTATGAAAACAACCTACCCAAATGGTAATGTTAGCCGCGATACAATTGAATTTGTTTTAGCCGATAAAAGTGGAAAATGGTTTGGTAAGGGTTGGGGTAAAATAAAAGACAATTCAATTTTGCTAGTCGAGGGGATAAAGTTTCCCTTAACTGGATCCTACACATTTCAGTTACAACAAGCCATGAGAGTTGACACACTTAAAGGGATAAGCGATATTGGTATTAGGATTGAACAATCGAAATAATTTATAAATGGCAAAAGTTCAAAATTCAGAATCTAAGGAAGTTGTTAAGAAAAAGTTTTTTAACTATTTATTTAAACTATGGTTCTTGTTCATTGCTGCACTGGCTTTTGTTTTTTTCATATTCTACGGGGTTGCCAATGAGTGGTTTGGGCCAATGCCAACTTTTGAAGAATTAGAAAATCCTAAGAGCAATCTGGCCTCTGAGGTTTATTCGTCCGATGGCAAAATAATGGGCACATATTTTTACGAAAATCGTTCAAATATTACTTACAGTGAACTTGCCCCTGAACTTTCAAATGCATTTATGGCCATTGAAGATATTAGGTTTCAGGAACATTCAGGTATTGATGAAAGGGCGCTTGCCCGTGTAATCTACGGAATTGCTTCGGGGAAAAGTGCTGGTGGTGGAAGTACCCTTACGCAACAGTTGGCTAAAAATCTTTTCCCAAGGGGAAGACTAAATAAATTACAACTTGTAATCAGGAAATTCCAGGAATGGGTTACTGCCACAAAGCTTGAACGTTACTATTCCAAACAGGAAATATTTGCAATGTATTTGAACACTGTTTCGTTTGGACACAATGCTTATGGGATAAAATCGGCCACAGCCACTTTTTTTAGCAAAACTCCGGATTCGTTGAACTTGCAGGAATCGGCTTTGCTTGCTGCAATGGTAAATGCACCCACACGTTATAGCCCCATAATGAATCCTGAAAATGCCATTACTAGGAGAAATATTGTGCTTGGGCAAATGTATAAGTATAACTTTATCGATAAGCATACTTTGGATTCGGTTGTTAAGTTGCCTTTGGGTGTTTCACATTATCGAATGCTTGACCATAGAAGGGGCCTTGCCACTTATTTTAGGGAATACTTGCGAGGTGAATTAAAAAAATGGTGCAAAACCCATTATAAACCCGATGGTAGTGCTTACAACCTTTACAAAGACGGATTAAAAATTTATACAACTATCGATTCTCGTATGCAGCGTTATGCTGAAGAGGCTGTACGCGAACATCTTGCCTTGGATTTGCAACCCGATTTTTATACCCACTGGGAAGGATACACTTATGCACCTTTTGCTTTTGAAGATCTGGAAGATGAAGAAATTGAATTGCAGATTGATAAAATAATGATGCAAACGATTAAGCGGACTGAGAGGTATAGAAAATTAAGAAATGCCGGAGCAGATGCTGATTCAATACTTAAAAGTTTTGATACTCCAACTGAGATGAGAATATTTAGTTGGAATGGGTCAATCGACACAATAATGACCCCGATGGATTCTATAAGATATTATAAATATTTTCTTCAGGCAGGACTTATGTCCATTGAGTCGCGTACGGGTTATGTGCGTGCTTATGTAGGTGGAATTGACTACAGTTATTTCCAATACGATCATGTAACGCAGGGCCATCGACAAGTTGGCTCAACATTCAAACCATTCCTTTATTCTCTTGCCATGAGCGAAGGGGAGTATTCACCATGCTATAAAGTCCCGAATATTCAATACAGTGTTGAACTTTACGATGGAACTTTCTGGTCACCACAAAACTCTTCCGATTCCAGACTAGGGGAGGAGGTGACGCTTAAATGGGCGCTTGCAAATTCAAATAACTGGATTTCGGCTTATTTGATGAAACGCTTTTCGCCTCAGGCAGTTATTCAAATGACCCGCAAAATGGGTGTTGAGTCTCCAATTCCGGCAGTTCCTGCAATAGCATTGGGTACTCCTGATTTGTCACTTTATGAAATGGTGGGTGCCATGAACACTTTTGCCAATAAGGGAGTTTACGTAAAACCGACTTTTGTTACCAAAATTGAAGATAAAAATGGAAATGTCCTTGAAAAGTTTGTCTCTGAAAAAACTGAAGCCCTCGATGAAGTCTCTGCATATAAAATGCTTGAATTAATGAAGGGAGTTGTTGAGAGCGGTACAGGAATTAGACTAAGGTTTAAATATGGGTTTAACCACCCTGTTGCAGGTAAAACAGGAACAACACAAAATCAAAGTGACGGTTGGTTTATGGGACTTACACCTGACCTGGTAACTGGAATTTGGGTAGGTGCCGACGATCGCTCTGTGCATTTTAGAACCATTAAACTGGGACAAGGTGCAAATATGGCACTTCCAATTTGGGCAATTTATATGCAAAAAGTTTATGACGATCCATCGCTTGGAATTAGCAAAGGTGACTTTGAAAAACCATTGAAAGATGTTTCAATTGAATTCGACTGTGAAGAATACGACCGTCAGAAAAATAATGGACTTGGTGAGTTCGATGAGGATGAGTTTTAGGAAAGTCACAGACTTTCAATTATTAAAAAGGCTGAAGATACAATCTTCAGCCAGTCAGTATTCTAGACTCTAGACGCGGCGCAGTATGTGTCTTTTAAAACCCAAAACTAGGCGAAGTTTGTAACTTCGCCTTACAATTCAAAACTCTTAACTTAAAACTAAAACTAGTTGAAGTTTGTAACTTCAACTTAAATATTTAAAACTTTTAACCCTATTAGTTTGGACTTATTTTTCCTCCCTGAAAATCTCCATTCCTTCCTCCGCAAGTTTATTAATGGTTGGGTTTAGCATAAATGATGAAACATGCCAGTTGAAGCCGAACTTCTCACTAATTTCCTGTTCAAGTGTAACTGCCGAAAGTGAGTCGATGCCGTATGACATTATGTTTTG
>JAOZNY010000158.1:0-2146 GCA_029933565.1 Bacteroidales bacterium | reverse complement strand
TGATTGTCGTTTCTTAAAGCAGTACGTTCAAGTTCCTGTACTACCGCAAGTTTTTCTTCGCCATCCTTAACAATTGGGAATACTGCCCCACCGTTCTGCCTGAAATCGGCATGGCTGTTTTGTATGGTAAATTCAATGTCGTTGGGGTAGTGGTTAACGCCACGGATAATAATAATGTCCTTAAGCCTTCCGGTGATGTAAAGTTCACCATCTCTTAAAAAACCAAGGTCACCTGTACGCAGAAAAGGCCCTTCGTTAGTATCGGTGGTAAATGCCCCAAAAGTACGCTTGGTTTCTTCGGGTTTGCCCCAATATCCTTTTGCCACCGTTGGACCGGAGATCCAAATTTCGCCAACTTCATTTTCCGATTTTAACTTAAAAGTCTCCGGATCAATAATTTCAATACGTGTCTCCATCCAGGTATGGCCGCAGCCTACCAGTTCAGTTGATTTCTCATTATCTTGCTCAGCAATTTCAATTATCCCTTTTGCAAGTGCATCGCTTTTTATCCTAAGGTATTTTGGTTTTTCGCTTTGGTAGCCACCGCTGGCAATTAGTGTAGTTTCTGCCATTCCGTAAACGGGATACATTTGCCGTGCTTCAATTCCAAATTGTTTGTGGAATTCTTCCATGGTGTTTTTGCGTACAGGTTCGGCACCACAATAAAATGTTTTTACTTTGCTTAGGTCAAGTTTTTTTTTGTCTTCGCCAGAAATTTTTTCAATGCAATAATCAAAGCCAAAGTTAGGGCCGCCACCTGTAGTGCCGCCATATTTTTCCATTGCCTTAAGCCAGTTGAGCGGATTTTTCAAAAAGGCTGTTGGTGGCATGCCAATATTTAAAAGTCCGCCGTAGGCTGCTTGCAACACCCCGCCAATCAGTCCCATATCGTGGAATATTGGGAGCCAGTTCATTCCAACCGACTCAATATTAAACTCAAATGTTTGATGGATATATTCTGAATTGTAAAGTAGGTTTAACTGGGTGAGCATTACACCTTTTGGGTTTCCGGTTGAGCCGGAAGTGTACTGAAGCAATGCAACATCTTCAGGTTTTATTTCAACGTCAGTCCATTTTTCGGCCAGCTCATCTTCAATTTCCTCATAAATTATCCACTTAATATTTTTTAGTTTTTCATCATCTGCAAAATTCCTTTCAATGTCGTTATACACCTTTTGGGATATTATGCTGACCGTAACTCCCGAGTCTTCAATAATGGTATTTACCCTGTGCAGGTTACGGTTTCGCCTAGGTGGATAGGCAGGCACGGCGATAAAGCCTGAGTAGAAACATGCAAACAGCGAAGCCACATACGATAGTCCGGGAGGGAAGAGCAACAAAACCCTTTCGCCTTTTTCGGCTACTTCCTGCATTGCAGCACCCATAGCCTTTGCCCTTGTTTCCAATTGCTGATAAGTATAGGATTCATTTTCGTTGATGCCATCATTTAAATACCTGAAAACAACATGCTCTGGTTTTTCGATGGTGCGGTTTTTTATCACCTCAATATAGGTGTCGCACTGATTTATTACTGGGTCCTTATTATCTTTTAAAAAATTGTATGGCATATTTGTATTAAATTTGTTGTCAAAAGTAGTAAGAATAGTACAATTAGGCTTAAAAAATAAATTTCAAAAGTAGTTTTGTAAATCCAAATAATATTCCGTTCTTTGCACTCCCTTTTTAAAATCTATAAAAAATAAGGAAAGATGTCAAGAATTTGTCAGATAACAGGAAAGAAAGTGATTTCAGGAAACAATGTTTCCCACTCACATGCAAAGACTAAAAGGAAATTTCACCCAAACCTGCACACAAAAAGATTTTATGTGCCGGAGGAAGATAAATGGATAACATTAATGGTAAGTGCTGCCGGTATTCGTACCATCAATAAAAAAGGTATTGCTGCTGCCCTAAATGAAGCTGCAACCAAAGGGTATTATAAGGCCTAAGGCTTACAAAAGAAGACAATAGTAAACTGTCTGTTCGATTTGAATCGTTCAGGCAGTTTTTTTTGTGCCTTTGTTCTGGGTGCTTGCTGCGCAGAGGTTCGCAAAGTAACGCAGAGGTTCGCAGAGTTTTTGGTTTTCTTTACCCTTATTCTCAGTTTCCTTTTTCACGCTACAGCGCAACGATGCAACGCTTGTTA
>JAOZNY010000403.1 GCA_029933565.1 Bacteroidales bacterium | reverse complement strand
TTCCTTCAGCATCGTAGCCTTTAAACTTCTGGAAAATTGTAATTACACCAACATATGTTCCATCAGGTTGACGCTGTAAGTCACTTACATATTCAATATTGTACCAACTAATTTCAACTTTATTGTAGTTAAGGCGCATTAGTCTTTCAAAATACTTACGTACTCCAAAATAACTAATTTCTGTTTTTGCCAGCGAAGACACTCCAATCTCACTTCCCTGCATAAAAAGTTCCTCTGCACGGTCGATTACTCTGTTTGCCTCACTCCAAGGAGTTTCTTTATCGCCAATAATGGTAATGTATTTGCTCAGGTCTCTCACTTTTTCAAGTGCCAAACTGTCAATTGCCTGCTTTCGTTGTGGGCTTAGTTGGTCCTGCGCAATTGCACCTACCGAACCAAACAGAATAAATGCTACTAAAATATATGCTAATTTCTTCATTTCTGTTTCTATTTTACAATTAATTCGAGTTCTGTTATTTTGCCAAGGCTATTCTTCTTAACCGATTCCACTACATATTTATATTGTTTCTTGTCTTTCAAATAATTTAGAAACTTTGAAATAGTAGTTGGTCTGTCGTAGTCGTTGAAATCAGGATTCTTACTAATTATTATAAGAACCGGTATATCTGAAGTTTCAAATTCCTGCAAAGTTTTTTGGATTTGATTATTCGATACGTCAATACTGCCTGAAGTGGCTATTGCCTCAAACTGTTCATCAAGTGTAAGAAATTTCGACCTCTTTGCTTCTTCCTCCATCCTGAGCCTTTCTTCTTCTGCACGACGAAGTTCCTCAGCCTTTAATTCGTCTACTTTTTGCCCTGCCTGATTAATTAAATCCTTTACTTCAGGATCATCAATATTGTACGATTTTATTTTGGCAATGCGCTGTGTCATTTCATCGGCAGTCCAGTTTGTACTACCATTAATGATAGCAGTAAGATCTTTTTTTGCCCGATCAACTTTGGCTGCATAGGCAGCTGCTGCTTTTTCTTGTGCTAGTTTTTTCTTGCTTTTACAGCTTGTTGCCCCTCCAAATGCAATGGTGGCAACCAATAAAACCATTAAGGTTTTGGATAATGTTTTTACGATTTTGGTCATTCTTTTATTATTTTAAGATGCTTTTAAATATATAAATGCAAAGCTAGTTAATTTATTGCTTTTGTGTTGTGAAAATTTGTTAAGTAACTACTTGAATTGGTAAAATAGTGAAAATACCAACGAATCGTGAAACTGCCCATGGGTCCAAATACGCCACACATCTCCAGTGGCATTTCTTGATCTTATATTTAAGAGTGAATTGTTTGTTCGGAAATCGGCACCAAATTTTTCTGTAAAATAATACCTTAAACCCAAATTAACTTGAAGGGTAACAGCAGCGGGTTTGTTATATCCTTCTTTATCATCAAGTCGGAAATAGTCAGCCTCTTCATAATGCCCCATTGCGAAACCAAGCGAAGGACCAGCATGAACTATGAACTTACCTGCCTTAAACATATAAAGTATTGGCATTTCTATATAATTTGCCCTAAATAGATATTGCTGGTAGTTGTTTGATGAATCGGGGTTTGCACGGCTGCCTTTTTGGAAATAAGTGAGTTCCAATTGCAGTGACGATCTTTCTGAAAGGTCCAGATTTACAAATCCTCCCAAAAAAATGCCAGCCTTGTCATAACCTGAATAAGTGTCGCCGGCAACCTGTGTTGCAGCAAGGCCTGCAGTAACACCTCCATGAAATTTCTGTGAGAATAAAA
>JAOZNY010000402.1 GCA_029933565.1 Bacteroidales bacterium | reverse complement strand
AACAAAAAACCCACAACTTACGTTGTAGGTTTCCTTTTGCGGAGAGAGGGGGATTCGAACCCCCGGTACCCGTTATAGGTACGCCAGTTTAGCAAACTGGTGGATTCAGCCACTCTCCCACCTCTCCGTTACTGGACGGCAAAAATAATTATTTTTTGATATGCAATAGATATTTTGTTAAAAATTATAATATTTATTTTATTCGTTCTTTTCAGATTGATTAAACGATATTTTTGTAAAAAAATAAATATGCCGAGTTGTTGTACTCAAAACTATCTTGTTTATAAACACACCAAAAAGGGGAAAATGAAAAGAACTTTTGTTGAAAAAATATTTGATGCTAAAAAAGGAAGTATTGTTTTTAAGAAACCCGATATTATTCTTTCTCACGATAATACTGCAAGTATATTTAATACTTTTAGGAAAATGGGAGGTGAAAAGGTAGGAAACCCAGATCAATTATTAATTGTTCTGGATCACAATGCTCCGCCAACCTCGGCAAAACTTGCTAATCAATACCAGCAAATAAGAGATATTATTAAAGCTCAGGGAATATCAAAGTTTCATGATGCTGGTAAAGGTATCTGCCACCAGATAATGGCTGATTATGCAAAGCCGGGAATGGTGATTGTTGGTAGTGATAGTCACACTTGCACTGCTGGAGCATTTAATTCTTTTGCGGCAGGAATTGACAGAACGGAAGCCGCAGGTTTATGGCGACAGGGTGAAACATGGTTCAGGGTTCCTGATTCTATGAAGGTTACACTAAAAGGAAAACTAAATACAAGTGTTTATGCCAAAGATATTTCGCTGTGGATAATTGGAATGATTGGTTCAAGTGGAGCAGATTATATGTCGATTGAATATCATGGAGATGGTGTTAAAACTTTGAGTATTGATCAGCGTATGACATTAGCAAATCTTGCCTCAGAGATGGGAGCAAAAAATGCAGTTTTCCCAAACGATGAAGTGCTGAAGGACTTTCTTGGTGAAGAAGTTGAAGGTGCTTGGGCAGATGAAGGGGCCAATTACACAAAAGAAATTGAAATAAATCTTTCTGATATTTTTCCATTGGTTGCCGCTCCTCACCACGTTGACAACGTAAAGGCCGTTTCGGAAGTGGCTGGTACCAAACTGCATGAGGCTTTGGTAGGAACCTGCACAAATGGTAGGTTAGAAGACTTGAGAATTGTTGCTGAAATTCTGAATGGGAATACCTTACCATTTGGTTTCCAAATGGTAATTGTTCCTGCATCGCAAAAAATTTATCGTCAGGCTATGAAAGAAGGCCTAATAGAAATATTTATGGAAGCTGGGGCTAATGTTCTTGCTGCTTCTTGCGGACCATGCCTCGGAACAGGGCAGGGGATACCTGCTGATGGTTATAATGTGATTTCAACAGCTAACCGTAATTTTAAAGGTAGAATGGGGAATAAGGAATCCTTTGTTTACCTTGCATCTCCGGCAACGGTAGCCCATTCGGCATTAGCTGGAGAAATAGTTGATCCAAGAGGAATTGATTCAAATGATAAGTACCCTTTTGAAATTGAACTGGCAGGTACAGTTACAATAGAAGAAAACGATAATAGGCGGTTTGATGGTGTTTGGAATTATACTGATATTAACGATTTGAATACCGACCAGATGTTTGCAGGAAATTTAACATACTCTGTTCTTAGTTCCGATCCTGTTGCAATTTTACCACATCTGTTTAAAGGTTTCGATGTGAACTTTACCGATAATGTTAAAAATA
>JAOZNY010000157.1 GCA_029933565.1 Bacteroidales bacterium | reverse complement strand
ATAAATAGAGTTAGTGGTATTCCCACATAAAAAAAAGTAAGGGCAGTAATAGTTAATGAGCCAAGATGACTGAGATGGGTTTTTATAATGTTTACATTAATGGCATAACATAATGTTGCAGCAACAACCAACAGCGAATATTTAATGTTTGCTTCGAGTGCATGATGGCTGCTTGCCATAATTAAGCCTACTGCTCCAGCCAGACCAATTATTACACCTAAAACATTAAACCAGCGTGTTTTAAATTTAAAAAATAAAACACCTATAAGTAATGTAAAAAGTGGGGTTAGTGCATTAAGGGTTCCTGCCATTGAACTTCCAATCTGGGTTTGCGCAGTAGCAAACAACCACGATGGTATAACACTTCCAATTATTCCTGAAACCATTAATATCCATGTTGTTCTTTTGTCAACTTTTTTTAATTTAAGAATAGCCAAAGGAAGAAGAAACAAAAAAGTTATTACGACCCTTAAAACTCCAACTTCATCCGAAGTAAAATAAAGCAACGACTTTTTGATAAGGATAAAGGAACTCCCCCAAACTAGAACTAAGCCCAAAAGGATAGCCCAACTTATAAAATTTTTCATTTAAGTTTTAAAAATCTCAATTAACCTAAAAAATATTAGGCGGCAAATGTCGTGAAAATATAAGGTAGTTTTAAGCATTGGCAAATACAATAATTAAGTGAAAGAAATATTTTGTATTTTTGTTTGTTCAAGAACTCATGTTAAGTAAATGAAGTTCAGCAGTAAATTTATTGTTAACAAACATTTCATCGGTCGATGATCGAGAATCAGGATAAGATAATAGAAGGATTAAAAAGTGGTGATAAATTAATTTTTGAAGAAATTTATCGTGAATACTTTACGCCTTTGTGTTACTACTGTTTAAGATATGTTGAAAATTTTGAAGATTCAGAAGAGATAGTTCAGGAAATATTTATAAAACTCTGGCACAAACATGATGAGGTTGAAATTAATACTTCATTGAATGCTTATTTATATAAAGCAGTTCAAAATTATGCATTAAATTATCTCAGCAAAAAGCAAACAAAAGAAAAATATATAGCAATTCAGGAAAGACAATTGCCTGCAACTTATGATACGGGTCAGGATAAACTTGAAGAAAATGAACTGAAAATAATACTAAAACATGCCATACTGAAATTGCCCGATAAACGCAGAAAAATTTTTGAATTTAGCCGTTTTGATGGTTTAAAGTATGTAAAAATTGCGCAAAATATGTCCATTTCTGTTAAAACAGTTGAATCACAGATGACAAAAACGCTAAAATATTTACGTGTTGTTTTAAAAGATTATATTCCAATTGTCATTGCTATCGTACTGAATAACAACATAATGTAATATTTTTGATTTGAAAAACAAAACTGAAAATTTGTTAGGATAAAAAAAAATATGAAAACAGAGTAAGGGTAAAACGGAAGTTATCTGTCATAGATGTAGGAAGATTTCAATTATGTAATTAATAAATGAGTAAAGAATTAGACATACAACAACTTGTTTCATACCTAACCGAAAACTGTTCAAAAGGTGAAAAGTTAATGGTTGAGCAATGGATAAATTCGTCAGAAGACAACAAAGTGTTGTTTGATGAATTTAAGTTAGCATGGGAAAATTCTGCAACGAATAATGACTCATTTTTAATTGATATTGACAAATCATGGAACGAGTTTAAAGTTCTTGCCGGTTTTAAAGAAGAAGAAATTGAAGTTACAGAACCAACAGTTGGAATATCTTCAAGAAATATTTTTATAAGTGTTTCAAGTATTGCAGCAGTTATTGTAGTCATGTTTGGACTTTATTTTTTGTTGGATACTAATTTAGCAGTAGAAAACATTAATTATACGGCTACTAATTTTCAAAGTGATTCTCCACTTTTGCTTTCTGACGGATCAAGCATTATTATGAATGCTGGAGCCAAAATTGTTTATCCAGAGCAATTTACATCTGATATCCGTAATATTAATTTTAAGGGTGAAGCCTTTTTTGAGATTAGCAAAAATCCAAAAAAACCAATGATAATTGCAACAGACAACATTAGGGTGAAAGTACTTGGTACTTCATTTAGCCTTTGCAATTGCGACAATAGCGATGAGATTTCTGTTTATCTTGAAACCGGTAAAGTGCTATTCTATTCAATTGATAATACTGATGGGAGTATATTGGAACAAGTTGTTTTAGTGCCTGGGCAGACAGCAAGTTTTAGTAAAACTACAGGGCTAATAACAAAACAGGAATTCACAAATAACAACCACAATGCTTGGAAAACTGGCGCATTGGAATTTGTTAAGGCACCTTTGTCTGATGTAATAAAGGTACTTGAAAAAACCTATAAAATTAAAATTGATTCAGATGAATCATTGAATAATTTCCTTTTGACCGCACGATTTAATGGAGAAACACCAGAAAGTATTTTTGAGTCATTGCATATTATTTATGGTTTTAATTTTGAAATGCAAGGCGATACAGTAAGGATTTATTAAACGCCTTAACTCATTTATTCTCAACCTCAACCTCAACCTCAACCTCAACCTTAACCTCAAGTTCATTCCCAACCTTTATTTTTTATAATTTAGCCCTCAATAAATAATTTATCCTATAGTTAAGTTTATGGTATTTTAATTAATCAGTTTGAGAGTTTCATTTGCACTAAGAATTCTTTATAGTACATCAATTGTTTTGTTGTTGTTTCAGGCTTCATTTGCTCAAACAAACAATTTAGGCAACATTGATTTTAAAGTAGAAAATGAGAAATTCTCTTCTGCCTTAAACAGACTTTCCATTATCTCCGGTTTGAATTTTACTTACGATGCCAGCGATAGCCTGTTTAGTACAATTATTAGTTACGATGCTGTTGACAAACCTGTTTTGACAATTTTAGATGATTTGCTTTTAAATACAACACATACTTTTAAACAGATTGGGAATCAGTTTGTAATTTATCGGAAGAAAGAAATAGAAGTTGAATCTAATGAAGAAGATGCTACTGAAAACATCCCAGTTGTTATTGCGACTCAGGACATAATACCTGCAAGAATAATTTTTGATACAATTGTTGTATACGATACTCTAATAGAAATAGTGACTGATACCATTCGAATTACTGATACTGTTTTTGTGGAAAAAGAACCCATAATTGACACATTGAATAAAAATGCGCCAAATATTTTTTCTCCTGATTCTATACGTGAAAATGGATGGTCGGCAACTGTATTCTTTGCACCGATTATTTCTGGGTTTTCTTTAGCAGATCCCAATAAGGTATTTGATGTGCGCAATTTTTCGTTGGGTGTGGAAGCAAGTAAAATTATTGGCAAATGGAATATTATCGGAGGCTTAAAACTAACCCATTTTGCTGAAAAGTTTAACCAATCGTATAATACAGTTGAAGGAGGTTTTTTTGTTACCGACACTGTTGATCAGTACTATACAATTGTTGAGACCGATACTTCATGGTTTTACGTAACCGATTCCATTTGGGAAGCGGCTAATTATAGCGAATACAATTACAGTGTAAATAATCGCTTAGGGTATTTGGAATTGTCAGGCTTGGTATCCTACGATTTTTATTCTTACAATAATTTTAAGTTTTACGCAAAGGGAGGCTTACAAATGAGTGTTCCTATCTATAAGTCAGGAATAGCAATTCCTGATGAAAACAAACCAACTGGAGTGGATTTTGCGAATCTGAGTTTCAAATCACCAACATTTTCCTTTTTAATTGCTGGTGGAATGAAATATCGCATTAACAACCGGTTTGACTTTAATCCGGAATTATATTACTTTAGTGGCTTTAATCAGGTAGTAAATAATTACCCTCTGGATAAGAAAATTAGTGGCTTGGGTATTAAAATGGGGTTGACATATTATTTTTAAATGACTTTTTATTCAATAAATAAACTTTTAGGAATTTGGTTTTCAAATGTAATTGAACATTTGAAGATTGGTGCTCTGATTTTGCTTTTATTTATTGCAATGCCATCTTTTTCACAAATAGAGGTAGGGGGCATATTGGCCGAGGACGAAACCTGGACAAAGGATTTTGTTTATGAAGTTACTCAGGATTTAATAGTAACAAATGATGCTATACTAACAATTGAAGCCGGCGTTTTAGTAAGAATTAATTTTGGCAGGGGCATTATTATCGAAAATGGAGGTTTTATAGTAAATGGTACTCAAACCGACTCGGTAAAGTTTAGGCCTAATTATAATTATCCTGGACAAACATGGAAATGGAAAGGTCTTACTATTAACAATGCCGATACCCTAAACAAAGAAAGTATTCTGCAATATGCTTGCATTGTTAATGCCGAAACGGCCATAAAAATAAACGAAAGCCAAAATGTTAGTATTCAGAACACCTGTGTTTTTAATTCACAGAATTTGGGCATTCATATTGAAAATAGTAGTTCGTGTTTATTAAATGAATGCAAAATTGAAAACAACTATGATGGAATTAAAATAATTGCTGGGCTGTTTGCCAAAACTTCCAATAATATAATCTCTAATTGTATTGTTCGTAATCAAAATCACAATATTTATGTGCTTAGAGAAGAAGGAGGAATTTGCAGAAATAATTTAATTACAACTAATTTAATTGAAGATGGAAATAATGGAATTTGGGTTTTTAATCAGGGAGGTGCTGCAAGTTCTGGAAATATTATTGAACGCAACATGATTTTGAATAATGGTTCTGATTTTGGTTATGGATTATTTCTTTCTCAGGATTCAACTCTGGTTGCAAATAATATCTTTTGGAAAAACCATATTGGGGTTTATACCGATGCTGGTGGTAATTCCAGTTCAATAATAAATAATAGTTTTTACCAAAACAATAAAGCAATTGTAATTAGCGAAGGCTCAAAAACAAATAAATATTTCAACAATACCTTTTCTTCCAACTCAAACGAATTACTGAGCATTAATGAAACCAGAGGTTTGTTATTTCGCAAAAACAACTTAATGCACACTTTAGGCTCTGAAAATATTATTGTAAACAACAAAGCCGATAATTTATCAATCGTAGTAAATTATTGGGATACTTTTAATCCCGAGGAAATTGATAAACTTATTTTCGACAAAAAAGATAATCCGGATGTGGGCAAAGTTATTTATGTGCCCTTTTCTACGGTATTAGACACAACAAACCCAATTACTCCTCCTTATCATGCAATTCAACAATTAGTTAATAATAGAGTACAAATTTCGTGGCAGCCAAATAAGGAAGAAGACCTTATGGGTTATCGGGTTTATTATGGTGACTATTCTAACTATAGTTTTTCTGAGAAGCATGAAAATGCCAGCGATACTTCAATGAGTTTTTCTTCAGGTATTGAATTATACGATACTATTGCAGTTACAGCATTTGATATTAACGGTGCAATTTCAAACGAGCAATTGTCGGGTCACGAAAGCCCTTATGCTTTTGCTGTTGTCTATCCTTATGCCGGAAACGATACTCTTATTTGTGGTGTTGATGAATTTGAAATAGTTAATGCAAATATTCCTTTTGAATACCAATACATATTTTGGTCTTCAAATGGTGATGGCTTGTTTAAGAACCCTTATTCCCTTACGCCTTCGTACATACTTGGAGAGAATGATTTTAAAAATGGAAACGTTTATTTAAGGTTGAGCGTGGTTACCCAAGATGATTTATTTGTTGATGATTTTCATTTGACAATACTTGACCCCCCTATAACTTTTGCAGGTAGCGATACCGTTGTTTTGTTCGATGAAGAATTATCACTAATAAGTGCTTTTGCAAATAATTACGATGAAATTAAGTGGACAAGTAGTGGTGATGGCAATTTTGATAATTTTACTGAAGTAAACCCTGTTTATTATCCTGGTCCTACTGATATTGAATCGGGATTGGTCTTCCTTGAAATGACTGCCTATTCTGACTGTGGCCCTTCTAGCGATACTATTAGAATTGACATTGCCCCATATTTTTCTGTTGAAGGGAAACTTTGGACAAATGCTGAATATTCTGAATCGGCAATTGTTGTGGCATTTAAGAAAAATACTACCGATGCCAGAGCCGTACAAACTGCTGCTGTTGGAAGCGATGGCGCATTCAGTTTCCAGAAACTCCCAACCGCTAATTATTATCTTTATGCAATCCCCGACACTAATAATACAGAAAATATAGTCCCCGCTTACTATGCCAGCAAAAGCAGATGGCAGGCAGCATATTTACTCCCAGTAGATGCTGATATTTACGGAGCCGACATTCAATTACAAACAGTTGATTTTAGTCTGCCTTATGGCGAAGCATCAATTTCGGGGCATTTTGCAAAACCACAAAAAGCATTTTTTAGCAGCGACATTTATTGCAGTTCATGGTTTGGCAACAGCGGTAATGATTTTTGCAATGGTGGTATTTCAAATGTAACCATCCTTTTGTTTAATTACGATAAAAGTAAATTGCTCGATTATACCCTAACTGATGATGTTGGAAACTTCTATTTCAATAATTTACCTTATGGCAATTACGTTGTAGATGCTGAAAAAGCAGGAGTGCTAACTGTGGCTTCTCCTCTCATACAACTTTCGCCCGAACATAAAAATGAGGATGGCGTTTTACTTGAAGTGAACAACAAAAAAATTGGAATTAGTTTTAAACCTCAAAACAATAGTGAAAAGGAAATAGCAATTTTTCCAAACCCTGCCACCAATGAAATAAATATTCCTTATTCCGAGGAGTTTTCTTATCAGTCGAAAATAATTGTTTACGACCATTTTGGGCAACTTATCCTCGAAACTAATTTACCCGATAATAATACCACAGGACTTATTAAGCTCGACATTAAATCATTTAAACCCGGTTTGTATTTCGGCCAGATTGTAAACGCAAGCAAAATTGCACACTTCCGCTTTGTGAAACAATA
>JAOZNY010000156.1 GCA_029933565.1 Bacteroidales bacterium | reverse complement strand
ATGAATACTAAGATTTATGAACTTGAACAGCAAATACTTTCTTAGTATTAAGGGGTCTTGCCCCTTTTTTTGTTCGGGGGATTAAAAAAAGTAATTACATATTTCATTATTTTTGAGAAAATAAAAACCTACTGATTCAGATTAATAATGATACTTGATAACGAAAATGAAAATCTAAAAGTCCATGAGTGGATTTCTAAATATACCGAAGAGGGAACATTTGATATTGTTACCGGATATTTTACAGTTGGGGCTCTTGCATATCTTTCTTTTAGGGTTAATGAAAAGATAAATCATTTCAGATTTGTGCTTGGTGATATTGTAAACGTTGATGCAGTAAATGACAGAGCACTTGACTTATTGAATGAGAATATAACTATTGAGGCTGCATTAAACCTAAACAAACTTGCTCAAGAAGCAGTTAGGTTTTTAAAACTTGAGAAGGTAGAAGCCAAAACATTAGAACCGAATTTTTGTCATGCTAAAGCATATTTATTTAAACCCAAGAACAATGATGATCGAGATATCTATTTTATATCCGGGAGTTCAAATTTAACAGAGGCAGGTATTGGATTAAAGATTACAAATAACATAGAACTTAATATTGCTGAGACAGGCAACAACCATCAATACAAAGAACTTGCTTTATGGTTTAATGATTTATGGAAGAAACCTCAGGCACATAAAGATAAAACAATAACAGATGATAATGGCAAGAAATACACAAAGCCATTCAAGCAATATTTAATAGAAGAAATCGAAAGGATCTTTGTAAAATATACTCCAAAAGAACTTTATTATAAAGTACTTTTTGAACTATTTGGTAGTCAGATTTTAGATGATCAAAACGACCCTAATTTCGCAAAACAAGTTGGCAGACTTGAAAATTCAGTAGTTTTTAATACTCTTTACGACTTTCAACAGAAAGGTGTTTTGAGTTTAATAAAAATGCTCCAAAAGTATAATGGGGCAATTCTTGCCGATGCGGTTGGCCTTGGTAAAACATGGAGCGCATTGGCTGTTATGAAGTTTTTCCAACTACAAGGTAGAGAAATAATATTGCTTTGCCCGAAGAAACTTCAACATAACTGGAACCGTTACAGAAAAAACCACGATTCAAAATTTGAAGCTGATAAACTGGAGTTTTTTATAAGATTCCATACAGATCTGGTATATGAACGAATGGACAAGGAGAAATATCAAGAGGAACTTTCAGATACATTGTTTATTAATGATAAACCCAAATTGATTGTTATCGATGAGAGTCATAACCTGAGAAATGATAAATCAAAAAGGTATAAGTTTTTTGTTGATGAAATACTAAAGAAGAACGAAGATGTAAAAGTGCTAATGCTTTCGGCAACACCAATTAACAACTCTTTAAATGATATAAGAAACCAATTTAAACTTATGGTGCAGGGTGATGTTCATGGGTTTGAAGAATCGCTGGGTATCAGAAATATTGATTATACCTTTCGTTCTGCCCAAAAAGCCTTTAATGATTGGCGAGAGGAAACAAATCCAAGAATTGGAGAGTTTATCAAAAAACTGCCTTCCAACTTCTTTACTCTTACCGATTCGCTTACAGTAGCACGTACCCGTTCAATGATTGAAGGACAGCAAATCGGGTTAGATTTTCCTTTAAAGGCAAAGCCCGATAATATATTTGTTACACCAAAGGAGTTGGGGAACTTTGAAAGTTTCGAAGAACTTTTTGATCATTTCCCTCCCATGTTGTCTGGATATCAGCCTGCTTTTTATGCAGAATCCTTTAAAGAAAAAAGAGACCGGCAAAAGGCAAAAAGGAAAGGCAAATCTGAAATGTCTGTTATTGAAGACGAAGTTCAGCGAGACAAGTTCTTGGTAAAAATGATGTATATTTTACTGGTTAAAAGATTGGAATCATCATGGTTTTCATTCCAGTCAACTGTTGGTAAAATATTAAATCATCATCAAAATGCTCTTAACAGAATTAAAGCCTATGAAGAAAACAGGGATATTAAGGAATTAAATGATGACGTTGATGATAATATTTTTGAAGGAGATGACTTAGAAGATGTAATTGAAGAATTTACACTTGGTAAAAAACGTAAAATCAACTTATCAGATATTGATGATGCCGGAAATCTTAATTCATATAAAAAGGATTTAAAGAAAGACATCGACGCGCTTGATAATCTTTTGGTGAATATGAAACGTTTTGCCAGCGAACTGGAAAAGGAAACAATCAGACCCAATAACCATAAGAGTTCTGACGACAAACTGGAAGTATTAATTGAAAGGATTATTACCAAACGAAAATCAGGCACAAATGATAATAATCAGAAACTTGTGATTTTTACTGTTTACAGGGATACTGCCGAATATTTGTTTGAACAACTTAAACTAAGAGGATTTAACAAGATTGCTGTGGTTAGTGGAACAGGATCAAAAACAGATGACTCAGACGTTGAACATAAGAACTTTGAACCCATACTTGAAAGATTTACCCCGTATACGAAGTTGTTCAAAGAAAAAGAATGGGCATTTGAACCTAGTTCAGAATTCCTTTCGGAAAAAGAGCAATACGAAGAATGGATAAACTGGATTGCAACTAATGATGAAAAAACGTATCAAAAAATTCAAAGCCCAATTGATATTTTAATTGCAACTGACGCTTTAAGTGAAGGACAAAACTTGCAGGATGCTGACATGGTCGTTAATTATGATATTCATTGGAATCCGGTTAGAATTATTCAAAGAATGGGTCGTATTGACCGATTGGGTTCTCCCAACAAAAAAATATTTGGCATTAACTTCTGGCCATCAAATAATATTAATTCTTATTTGAATTTGCAAGGTAGAATTGAACACAGAATGGCTGCAATGAAATTAGCAGGCTCAGAAGTGCAATTGGAATTCTCAGATACATTCAAAGAAATGGCTGATGATGAAAATCTTGAAAATAAGATGAAAGCCAGAATGATGGAGCAAATGCAAACTTCATGGGATGATATTGAAGTTAGTGAACAAGGCTTAGGCTTCGATGATCTTTCACTCGAGAAATACAGGCAGGATCTTTTGGCTGAATTAAGTGAGCAGCAAAAGAAATATGAAAAAATGCCCAATGGTGTTTATACGGGTTTTATTGCTGAAAAGGAAATTTGCAGTAAGCCTGGCATTATTGCCCTTTTAGGATATCCAGCAAAGCCTCCTAAAACAACTAACTACAATTATCAAAACTATAATCTTATTTATATCAATAAAGACGGAAACCCTGTTTTGTTGAATCAAAAAGAAGTACTTGATGCCTTAACTTTTCATAAAGAAAAAGAAAGGTCTGTTCCAGATAGTATTGATAAAGGAGAGGAAAAAGCAATTAAGGGTTTAGTAGATACTATTAACAAATGGATACAAGCGCAAGCAGTTGAAGAAGAGGAGCAGGAAGATGGAACTATTGAAAAGAAAATGGGAAAAGAAGCAACAGATTTACTTTCAAAACTGCGTAAAGGAGATAAGGGAGCAATTGAACGTGTGAAACAAAATATAAAAACCAGCGAAAAATATCAATTGGATAACTTTGATTTGATTACCTGGTTTTTAGTTAATTAGAAGATAATTACGAATAAAATGTTGACAATATCAAATATGATACTATCTTTGCAAACAATAAGACTTGCCACGCTTCTCGTTAGATCAGCGCACCCGGGCAGGTTTTCTTTTTTTATATGGGGCTATGAAATATACTAAACCACCCTTAACAATAGCCCAGCAAATCCAGACATTAAAAGACAGAGGGCTTATTATTGAAGACGAAGAAAGGGCTTCTCGTTACCTTTCGTTTATTAGTCTTTACCGACTTCGTGCATACACTTATACTTATCAGAATAACACAAATCCTGAGCATCCTTTTTATCCAGGTATTACATTTGATAAGGTTTTACAAACTTATCTTTTTGATCGCAAATTAAGACTGTTGGTTTTTGATGCCATTGAGCGCATTGAAATTGCTTTCCGAACACAGATTGTTTATCATTATTCAGTTAAGAATGGAAGCAATTGGTATGAAAATGAAAGTTTATATCGGAAACAGTACTTTTACAATCGTGACATTAAACTTATTGACAAAGAATTAAGAAGGTCGAATGAAGTGTTTATTAAACACTACAATAAAACCTATTCCAACCCCAAACGCCCTCCGGCATGGATGACCATGGAAATAACAAGTTTAGGCTTATTGTCAAAAATTTATGAGAACCTGCAAATTAGTCCTGAGAAAAAAATAATTGTAAAAAAGTTTAATCTTGGTCATCCAAAAATACTTGAAAGTTGGATGCACTCACTTTCTGTTATTCGCAATATCTGTGCTCATCATAGTCGTCTCTGGAATAGAGAACTTCCAGCAAGTATGAAACTACCTAAAGTAACTAATAGTACTTGGCTGTCAAACACCAACTTTCCTCATGGTAAAATGTACCTTGCTTTAAGTAGCATATTGTTTTTACTAAATACAATCATCCCCCATAATCATTTTAAAGACAAACTAAAAACCCTTATTGCACAATATCCTGGTATTCCTTTATGGCAAATGGGATTCCCCGACGAATGGGAAAAAGAACAACTTTGGTCGAATAAAACCGATAAATTATGAAACTAACATTATTCAAAGAAATAGATTTTCTTAATGCTGTAAAAGCATTGTTTCACGAACTTAAAGTTCCTGTAAACTATGTGGCTGACGAACCAACAACAGCAAAAGAAATCCTGAAAGACACTTATAAAGGCAACAGTACTTTCGCCTTAGTTGATGATGTGTATTTTGTTGGAATGGTGGACGATGCTGCCTTTGAAGGAAACAAAAGCCTTTCTATAGACAAAATAAAATCGGATTATGATGGTGTATTAATTTTTGGGATTACTTTACATCAAAGAGAAAACAACCTGCTTCCAACTCGTTCGCAACTGGCTGAGATTTCCCGTGCCTTTAACCGCGAATTTTATTACACACCAGTTGTTTTGGTTTTTAAATACCGAGATAATATTTCTGAATATATTGCCTTTGCCAATACCGAAAGATTAAAGTACAAACAGGAATGGCGTGAGGGCGAAAAAGCAGGGAAGGTTTCTTTATTACGTGACATTAATATTGAAAAACCACACAGAGGGCATGAAGATATTATTAATGAATTGCGTATTCAAACTACTGGTAAGAAAGCCATTGATTCCTTTGCAAAACTCTATGCCTACTGGCAAGAAGTTTTTAGCGTTAGTATTCTTAATAAAAAGTTCTATAAAGAATTACAAAACTGGTATTTCTGGGCTATTCAGGAAGTTGCGTACCCCAATGCCCCAAACCGTTTCGATTTTGATACTGATGAAAAATTTGATGAGGCTCTAAAAGAACATAAAGGGAAAAATGTAATCCGTTTGCTTACACGCATTTTATTTATCTGGTTTATTAAAGAAAAGAGACTGATTCCGGAAGAGATATTTGATGAAGAAACAATTACGGATAAGTTATTAGAAGATTTCACTCCTCAAAAGCCACATGGTGTTTTCGCAACCGGAAAGCAGAATAGTAAATATTACCGCGCTATTTTGCAAAATCTGTTTTTTGCAACGCTTAATCAGGAAATGGGCAAACGAAGTTTCAGAAACGACAAGCAACATCAGAATGTAACCAATTTGATGCGTTATGAATCCTATTTTAAAAACCCCGAATATTTTGTAAACCTGATGGAAGATGTTGTTCCATTTATGAACGGTGGACTTTTTGAGTGCTTAGACAAACCGCACCCTTACAAAAAAGGCAAACAAGGTGGCGACATCATTATTTATACCGATGGTTTTTCGGATAGAACAGATAATTTCCTTGAAGTACCCGACTATCTGTTTTTTGATGTGGATGAAGATGTGGATTTAAGTGATGATTTTGGAAGTAAATCAAAAGTTTATAAAAATGCCAAAACAAGAGGGCTGCTTGAAATACTTAAATCTTACAAATTTACAATTACCGAAAATACTCCAATAGAAGAAGATGTAGCCCTCGACCCTGAATTATTGGGTAAAGTTTTTGAAAACCTGTTGGCAAGTTATAATCCTGAAACCAAAACAACAGCACGAAAACAAACCGGCTCTTTTTACACGCCTCGTGAGATTGTAAATTATATGGTGGATGAGAGTTTAATTGCTTACTTAAAGAATTCTATTACAGATTGGGATTTGCCCGAAGAAGAACTCGACAAAAATCTCCATCAACTCTTTTCTTTTGACGAAACAAACCCCTTTGAAGACAATCCTAAAATACAAAAGCAAATTATTAAAGCATTAGACAAGGCAAAAATACTTGATCCAGCAGCAGGCTCCGGGGCTTTCCCCATGGGTATTTTGCAAAAAATAGTGCATGTACTGCACAAAGTTGACCCACAAAGCACCGAATGGAAACAGCGCCAAATTGACAAAGTGAACAACGCCATCGAAAGCCTTGAAGAAATTGATGATGCAAAGTTTCGGGAACAAAGCATTAAAGAATTAAAAGCACAGATAAAAGATATTGAAGATGCTTTTGAAAACAACGAACTGGATTATGGGCGAAAACTATTCCTAATTGAAAACTGCATTTATGGCGTGGACATCCAATCCATAGCCACACAAATCTCAAAACTTCGCTTTTTTATTTCGCTTATTGTTGACCAAAATATTGATAAAAACAAAGCCAACTTTGGCATACGCCCATTGCCCAACCTTGAAACCAAATTTGTGGCTGCCAATACACTTATTGGAATTGATAAGCCAGATACTCAATTAAGCCTGTTTGATAAAACCGAAGTTGAAAAACTAGAGAAGCAACTTAAGAAGGTAAGGCATAAATTATTCAGTTCAAAATCACCAAAGAAAAAACGTGAATTACGTGAAGATGACAAAAACCTACGTGAGCAAATAGCAGTA
>JAOZNY010000401.1 GCA_029933565.1 Bacteroidales bacterium | reverse complement strand
GTTTCTCTTTCTTTTGCCCTGTCGGCAATTACGTTAACACCCTCAAGAAGTGTGGATGTTGGCTTAAGTTTAATCTTACCCATCCTTAGGGTCTTACCATCTTCTATGTTGATTTCAACATCCTTGGTTTCATAGCCAATATAACTAATTTCAAGGGTGTGTGAACCAACACCTAAATCAAGAATAAAAACACCGTTAATATCAGTTGTTGTTCCGGTGGTTGTACCCTTTACAAGTACAGATGCTCCAATAAGCGTTTCACTATAACTTGCATCGACAATAGTACCAGCAACGGTACCTGTTCCTTGTGCAAATGACATAGTTGTAATTAGTACACTTACGAGGAGCGTTAAAAGTAATTTTCCTTTTTTCATAAAGCTAAAAATAATTTTTGGTTTTTAAATGTTAAGCAAAGCTAAAATAATATCTCAAAGTTTATATTAAACAATTATTAAGTAATTAAGATTTTAAGTCAAAAAAATGATAACAATTAGCAGTACAAGTGATTATATGTTGATAACTGTTGATAAAATAATTATAATTTATATTTTCGGCAATTAAATACTTAAAAGTTGAATCTTAAGCCAAAACTCAAGTTTCTACCAAATGACCAAAAACCACGAAAAGTATCTAAGTTGTGGTCAGTTCAATTCTTATGGGAGTCGCGGACTATAACCGCCGGTGGGGAATTATACCCCGCCCCAAAGAAATTAAGGGGCAAATTTGAGTAGATTTTTTGGAATATGATGCTTAGAGAGCAGATTATTTTTACTTGAAATGCTAATTTATATGGGGTACAAATAGCATGGGTTTTGCATATAGTGAAATCAAATATTTATGCGATGGAAAAAATATTGATAATAAAAGATTGTCTGGATAAAGGTTAAACTTCAACATAGTTTTGTTAATGTCGAAGTTGCAAACTTCAACCAGAGTTTGGGTAAAAGACTGCCTGGTTAAAGTATTAACTTCAAAATAGTTTTGTTAATGTCGAATTTGCAAACTTCGACAAGTAGACTAGATTACAAACCTCAATCAGTAGGAAGGGTAATTTCTATTTGTTGTGCAAAAAGTCAAGCGCACTAACAGCGGCAATAGTGCCATCGGCAACGGCTGTAGTTACCTGACGGATTCTTTTTTCACGAAGGTCACCAGCAACAAAAACACCATCAATATTAGTTTTCATCATTTCATCGGCAACAACCTCATTCCATTGGTTGAGTTTTAGGCTAGTGTTTTTAAACATATCGGTATTAGCCTGATAACCAATAAAAATAAATACGCCGTCGATTTGTTTTTCCGAAACCTTGCCAGTTTTTTGGTTCTTGTACTGTACTTTCTCAAGTTTGTCTTTTCCAAAAAACTCAGTAATTCTGGATTCCATTATGTAATCAATCTTTGGATTTTCTTTGGCTTCAATGATTGCATGTTCAAATGCCTGGAAATGGTCAAATTCGTGAAGTACAGTTACCTTGCTTGCATATTTGGTAAGAGAAACTGCTTCTTCCATGGCTGAGTTTCCACCTCCTACAACTATAATTTCTCTGTCTTGAAAAAAGTCGCCATCGCAGGTAGCACAATAAGAAATACCTTGCCCTTTAAACTTCTCTTCGCCGGGAACATTCAGCATGCGCGAGCGGCCACCGGTAGCAAGAATGATTGATTTAGAGTTATAAATGATTTTATCGTTTACTGTTACGCTTTTGCTTTCACTTTCAATCGAGAAGTCAGTAATCTTAATATTTGATTTGATTTGACAGCCAAAAGATTTGGC
>JAOZNY010000400.1 GCA_029933565.1 Bacteroidales bacterium | reverse complement strand
TTGATTTTAAATTTATTTCATTTTCTTCCATTCCTCGGGAGTTGATAATTCAACCAAATCAAAATGTGTGGAAACATTTGTTTGATATATCTCCTTAATCATGTTGATAAATTCTTCTTGTAAGGCAGTTAATTCCGTTTCTGAAGCATTGTATTGATACATTATCGAATTCTCATTCAGCAATTCGTCCTGGATTATTTTATAATTACGCAGATAAACAGTTTTTAGTTTATCAACAGATTCAATTGCTTGTTTACGTTTATCTTCATCTGTCAGAGTTTTTGAAATAAGGTTCTCCCATTTAAGAAAACGCTTTTCTACTTTGGCAGCCTGTTTAGTTCTTTTTTTATTGGCTTTTTCAAGGCTTTTGGCAACATCTACCTCAATTGCAGTCCATTCATCAACAGTTATATTATCCTGCGCCTGCTGTGTAACCAAAATATTGGTTTGTTGCGATTCAGTTTGTGCCTCCAGGATTTTCGTTAATAACTGGTCAAAATCAGTTTGTTTTGTTTCTCTTGACAAAGATAACTCTGTCAATTCCTTAAAAAGTTTTTTATTCTTTTTTACGACTGCTTTTCTTTTTTTCTTCGCATCTTTCAGTAAAAGGATAACCTTTTCTTTTCTTGAGTCGTCAACAACATGTTTTTTTACATAGTTGTCTAATTTCGGTACCATAAATGGAGAGTCTCCCCCAAGTATTACCGCTAATAATGCAAATACTAATGCCCAAATCATAGTTTATGTTTTTTATTAAAAATTTGTGTTAATTGTTATAATATTAATCTCTTCCATACTTTTTTAATTTTTATCTGATAGATATAATCTGATGCATTTAACTTTTCACCTGACCCGGTTCTGGAGCCTTGCCAGTTAAATACAAATTCTACCTGCCAGTTATTTGTAGGCTTATATCCCAAACCAATGCCAGCCCTTCCTTTGTTTCGGTAAAGTTCTTTTACTTCACCCTTTAATGGCAAAAAATACTCTCCATACAATGACATATACAATTTCTTATTAAAATCATATTTTCCTGAAAGTTTATATCTCATCCTGAACTCTAAATCAGAAGACCAGTTATTAGTTAAAAATAAGATACGTTCTTCCAACCGAAGCAGATTCTTAAAACCAATTTTATCCCATTTTGGCCAGTTTAACTGAACACCTTGCCAGGGTCTTATTTCAAACTGATCGATGTCGTATTTATAAAACATGTAGAAGAAACCTATTCCGGCATGCAATTCCCATGTTTTGTTCAAATGATATTTTATTGATGGACGCACATACAGCCTGCTCCAATTTCTTTCGCTTACTATAGTTCTATATCCTGCATCGCCATAATATTCAAGTTTCTTATTAAAATAATAATGTGGATAAAAATCAATCCATATTTGATGATTTTGTATCGAACTTTCAGTTGTATCTGCTGTACTTGCTGATGCACTAGCAACAATATTTAAACCTATGAACAGAAGTACAAAATATCTGCTGCATACCTTAGGCAGTTTTGCTAAATAATAATATTTTTCTTTATAATTGTTCATTTCTATTTTAATCGAACCAGCCATTCTTTTTAAAAAAGATTAATGATATTGAGGCCACAACTGCCATCAGGGCAAGTGTTATAAAATATCCGTATTTAAAACCAAGTTCGGGCATATTCACAAAGTTCATCCCGTAAATACCTACTACCAATGTTAAAGGCACAAAAATTGCCTGAATTATTGTAAGCAGGTTTAAGCGTTTATTGGCTTTCGCCTGCATCAAAAGTTGGT
>JAOZNY010000155.1 GCA_029933565.1 Bacteroidales bacterium | reverse complement strand
AGTTACTAACATACTTGTGTTTGGAATTAGGATAGATTATTTTTTGTATAAAGACTATAAATATACAACCCCAAGACACATCATTCCAATACTCCATCACTCCAATACTCCAATTTTTGTCTTGATTATTTAGTAGTCTGAAATTTGGTAATTAGAAAGAAGGGAATTAACTAGGGAATGAAAAAAATCCTTTAATCGTGAAAATAAACCCTTTTTACTCTCCTGGAAATGCGGCTTAATAGTTCGTAGGGTATTGTTCCGGCCTTTTCTGCCAATTGACAAACAGTGTTTTCAGCATCAAAAATTATAGCATCATCACCTTCTTTTGCTTCAATATTGCTTAGGTCAACCATGCACATATCCATACAGATATCTCCAATGATTGGTGCAGCTTTTCCGTTAATTCTTAAAACAGAACCGGTATTACTTAAGTTCCGGTCCAAACCATCGGCATAGCCAATTGAAACTACTCCAATAGTCATGTCTTTTTTAGCAATAAAATTTCTATTGTAACCAACTGATTCCCCTTTTTTAATCTGGTTAATTTTTGAAATAACAGACCTCAAACGGGTTACATTTTTCAGTTTGTTTTTATCATTTTCTGCTCCTGCAACACCATACAGCCCAATTCCAAGTCTGACCAGATCAAAATGTGCTTGTGGAAATCTGCTAATGCCAGCCGAATTGAGTAAATGTTTAAAAATTTTGTTTGGCAGTTGAAGGCTGATTTTTTCTGCCATATTTTCAAAACGCTGAATTTGCAAAAGTGTAAACTCATCAAACTCAGGTTTGTCGCTGGCAGCAAGGTGAGAAAATACCGATTGAACTAATATTAATTCATTGCTATTTATTTTTTTTAAAAGAGAATCAATTTCTTCTTCTCTAAAACCAAGCCTGTTCATTCCGGTTTCAAGTTTTAAATGAACTTTTACGGGTTTGTTTTGCGGAAGCGCATTTTCGCTTATGGCTTTTTCAAGAAGTTTAAACGCTCGAAAACTGAAGATCTCAGGTTCGAGATTATGTTTTATCATGGCATCGAACGAATGTTCTTCGGGACTCATAACCATGATTGGTGTTTTAATACCTACTTTTCTTAGTTCAACACCTTCGTCGGCATAAGCCACACCCAGATAGTCGATATTATGAAACTCAAGCATATTTGCAATTTCAAAGCCTCCGCTACCATAGGAGAAAGCCTTAACCATTGCCATTATTTTTGTGCCTTTGTTGAGTTTTGCCCTGAAATAATTGAGGTTTTCAATTAATGCCCCAAGGTTTATTTCCAAAACTGTTTCGTGCAGTTTTTGCTGCAATTTTCTACTAATTCGCTCAAACTCAAAAATACGAGCTCCTTTCAATAAAACCAACTGATTTGCAAAATATGCAAAAGGGTAGTTAGTTAGAAACTCATTTGTAGATTTAAAAAATATTGCATCTCCACTAAATTTATCTGCCTGTTTGCTCAAGGTTTCTCCAACCCCAATAAACTGATCAATACCTTTTTTTGTAATGAGTTCAGAAACATCAGTGTATAATTCAATATCATTTTTGCCACTTTGCAAAATATCAGAAAGTACAACCACAGTTTTTTTGGCAGATGTTTCGGAATGGTTTTGCTGAATCAAAAAATCGAGAGCAATGCTAAGCGAGTTGAAATCAGAATTATAGGTGTCGTTTATTATTGTACAATTACTGGTTCCTTCCTTTAGTTCAAGCCTCATGGCTATGGGACTTAGTTTCAGCATCCTCTTTTTTATCAGGCTGTTATCGTAACCTAAAAGCAGCATCAGACTCCAGCAGTGAATTGTATTTTCAACAGAGGCATCATCAATAAAAGGTATTTTTATCTCAATATTTTGCTCTTCATATGTGGCATTAATCAGTGTGCTGAGGTTAGATTTTGTAATATTATTAATTGTCAAATTACAATCATCTTGCTTCCCCCAACTAAAAGCATTTATCCCGTTAAGGATGCCAGATTTAATAACAATTTCCTGAACATCTTTTTGGTCAGTATTGTAAATTAATGTGTCGACATGAGTAAAAAGTTTAAGTTTTTCGCCTACCTTTTGTTGGGTATTTATAAAATTCTCACCATGTGCCTGACCAATATTTGTAAATATTCCAATATCTGGATTAATAACCCTTTGCAGTTTCTGCATTTCTTCGGGTTCAGAAATCCCCGCCTCAAAAATTGCCATTTCGTGGGTTTGGTTCATTTGCCAAACTGAAAGTGGAACTCCAATCTGCGAATTATAACTCTTAGGGCTTCTAACTATTTTTTTATCCTTAAACAGAAGTTGAAAAAGCCACTCTTTAATCACAGTTTTTCCATTGCTGCCGGTAATGCCAATAGTTGGAATATTAAAGTTTTGCCTATGGGCAGATGTGAGGTTCTGTAGTGCTTCAAGACTATTTTTGACCACAAAATAATTTACATCATTTAGTTCTGGTTTAATAAATTCCTTCTTGGAAACAACAAAATTCCGAAGGCCTTTTTTATAAAGTTCATCAATATATTTATGACCATCGTTATGCTTTGAAACAAGTGCAAAGAACAGACAGTTTTCGGCAGAAATCAGTCTTCGGCTATCTATTAAAATATCTTTAATAAATATTTGCTGGGGATTCTCAGAAATTAATTCGGCCTTTAGAATCTTCCTTATTTGATCGCCTGTATATTCTTTATGAAGCATTTAATGAAATTAAAAAAAAAGTAAACAATCAGTTTTCGCAATCTTATTTATGATTCAAAAAAATAATTCCCTACTATCCATTCTTGAGAGGGCTATTCTCCCCTTTGGGGAGATGCCGAAGGCAGAGGGGTTGGGGTGTGTCATATAAAATTTAATTATTTTTTTGAGTTCTGTCATCATTATGATTAGTTTACATAAACCTTTTTATTCTCTACCTCCGCGATAATTTGAATTTCTTTCAGCAGCACTAAAAGCCAGTTTATTTGAATTATCTTCATCGTATGTTTTACGGGCGTTGAATATGTCCTTCGCCAGATAAATAGCATCTCTCATTGAGAGTTCAGATGATTTTTTAGCTCCTACAATATCGTATGCCGTTCCATGGGCAGGCGATGTACGAACAATTGGCAGTCCGGCAGTAAAGTTCACTCCTTTACCAGCCGCAATAGTTTTAAATGGTATTAAACCCTGATCGTGATACATTGCCAGAATGCCATCATATTTCTTAAGTTCGTTTGATCCAAAAAAACCATCTGCTGAAAAGGGTCCATAAACTAATATACCCTGTTTTTTTGCTTTAATAAGAGCCGGAATAATAATTTCTTCATCCTCAGTACCCAAAAGTCCGCTGTCTCCGGCATGAGGGTTTAAGCCTGTAACTGCAATTTTTGGACGAGAGATACCGAAGTCGCGAATTAGTGATTGATTTAGTACTTCTAATTTCGAGACTATCAAATCTTCGCTAATGGCATCCGAAACATCTTTTAAAGGAATATGACCTGTAACAGTACCAATACGTAAGTTGTCGTGAACCATTAACATCAAGTAATCGCTAACATCGAAAGCATCAGCCAGATATTCGGTATGCCCCGGAAACTTAAATTCGTCCGATTGTATATTTGATTTATTCAAAGGTGCTGTTACCAACACATCAACCTTATTGTCTTTAATGTCTTTAACAGCCTGTTCGAGAGCAAGAAAAGCCATTTTTCCGGCTTCTTTAGTAGATTTCCCAGGTTCAATATTAATTTCATTATCCGTAAGGTTAATAATATTCACCTTACGCATATAAAGTTTAGAGGCATCTTTGGCAATATTATAATTAAAATCGGTAAGATTTAATGACTTACGATAATATGCCAAAACCTTTGAGAGTCCATAAATAACAGGCACAAAAAGTTCAATTAGCCTATTGTCTTTCAGCGAATTAATTATTACTTCATAACTAATGCCATTAAAATCGCCATGTGTTATACCAACCTTAAACTGACTATTTTTATTTTTATTTATTTGTTCCATGAGATCAATAATTATGCTTGCAAATGTAGGGTTTTTAACCGAAGTATTATTTTTTGAAGAATGAAATAGAAAAGAAATGAAAAACCTATTTATACTTTTTCTTGTTATTATTTTTTGTAAAATTGCATCTAAGTATTACATGAAAAAGTGAGAAAGGCAAACAATATTCAGGTAATTAACTAATTTTATCTTGTTTCCTGGCTCTTGTATCTTGATTTAATAAATTTATACAAATGAAAAATAAGTTGTTCATCCAGACTTTTATAAAAAACATAGTTGTTGTCCTTGCTGCCTTTTTGGGTGGTTTCTATTTTACCAGTATGTTTCACGAACCATCTTCTTTGGTGGGCGGACTTTGGGCTACAATTTCAGCAATTATTGTTCTTGAAGTTTCGCATTACGAAACCCTTACCGCAGCAAAAAATAGGTTACTGGGTTCTTTTATTGGTGCAATTTTAAGTGGCATTTATTTATTGTTTTTTCCATTTACAGCATTAGGTTTTGTTGCCACTATTGGTGTAGGTGTACTGGTTTGTTTCATTCTCAAAGTTCCGCAAGCAGTAAAACTAACTGGAATCACAATATCAGTTGTGGTAATTGTTTCTACCATCACAAAAGATCTCCACCCGGTTGCCAATGCTGGTCTTCGATTTGTTGAATCGGCCATTGGAACAGGAGTAGCAACTTTAGTAGCTTATTTGGCTTATTTAATTGTAAAACTTCCTCATGGAAATGAAATTGAGAACTAACAATTTTGATTTATAATCTAAGATGTTTTTCTCTGATGGATACTGATTTAATGGCATGAATAAATAAATAGGTTAAAGCAATTGCAACAAACACTACCCCAAGCAATAGAATATAATTAAACAAATAGTCGATTTTAGTAAGAACCTTTGAAATACCTGCAACAAGGAAAAGTAACGCACTGCCATAAAGAATTCCATTTGCTATTCCCAGCCTTCTCAACTGCTTTACTTTTAGTTCAATTATCACTTTTAGTTTCTCTTTTTCATTTTGTAAAAGAAAAATCTCCTCATTTAAGGCAATGATAAAATTTGTAGTGGACATTATTATTAGTGCCACAGCTGGTAAAATCGTTAAGGGACCGTACCATTCCATTTTTTATTCTTTAAGTTGCTTCATTAAAAAATTAATTCTTGTCTCGAAAAAAGTTTCAGCAATTTGGTATTGCTCTTGGGCAGTTTGTGCTTTTAGTAAATCTGAATTTCTTAAAATAGCTCCATTCCAGTCCGGCATCATCCATTTTCCATTCGCTAAAGGCGGAAATTTGTCAAGCCCTTCAATTGGTTTTTCCGACCAAAAACTCAGGTAATAATAGGGCTCTGCAACCATGCTATCGGGTATTGCAAAACCAATTCCAATGGTTTGAATTGGGTCTCCCTTTTCATTTTTCTTGACAGTGAAGAACGCTCCGGTATCGAAATGATGAGGCCAGATTCTTATTGGTTCTTCCTGGGTAAATAATTGCGTTATTTCGTTGAGGACAATTTTTGCATTATTTCTAAAATTGGAGTTTTCAATAAATGCATTCTTATTTTTTATTGAAAAAACTGCTCCTTTACTAATTGGGTGAAAAGGGATTTCATAATGTAGTTCGTTCTTGAAGTTAGTAACGTCAACACCAAGATCAGCAAGGTCTTGCGAAAGTTCAACAAAAACTTCTCTTTGTGTTTTTCCATTGAGGGAGATTGTCTTTTTAATACTATCAGCATTGTCCAAAATAATTAATTTCAAGTCTGATAAGTTTAAGGCAAGTCGTATTTTATTTGGCAAGGCATTACCCAACAGTAAGTTTTCTTCTGGAATAAATTCCATATTTGTATTGCTGTCATCGGCTTTTTGAGGGATTAAATGTCGCCCTACTTTGGCAAGAAACTGTGCCGCATAATGTTGTTGCATTAAGGCCTCTTGCATACCTTCGTCAAACGGCAAATATTGAATTTTCCAGTTGTTATTGCTCATGATTTTAATTATTAAGAAATTATCTCAACACCTTTCCAAAAAGCCACATAATCTTTAATTTTATCAGCCATCGCTGATGGATTGGGATAAAACCAAACTGCATCTTTATTGGTTTTTCCATCGGCAACAATATCGTAATACGATGCAGTGCCTTTCCAGGGACAAACCGTATTTGTTTCACTGCTAATCAAATATTCTTTGTTTACCGACTTTATCGGGAAATACTTATTTCCTTCAAGATTTATTATTTTGTCGCTTTCAGCGATTACTATTCCATTCCAAATTGCTTTCATATTCTTTAATCATTTAATTTCCATAGTGAATTCATAAAGTATAGACGCTCGTCATGGAAATTCCTGACAATTTCGAAGCCGGAATTTTCTGCTAGATCTTTAATCATCTCTTCATCAAACTTTTGCGATATCTCCATAAAAATTGATTCACCTTCTTTAAAAGAAATTGTTTTGTTCAAATCCGAAATTCTTACCTCTTGTTTTTTTTGGCTCACCAGAAAACTCTTTGCAGTTCCTGTTTGTGGGCTGTAAATTTCTTTGTGTTTAAAACTCTTCAAATTAAAATCAGCATTGAGTTCTGTATTTATCCTTTGCAAGAGATTAAGGTTAAACCTGGAAGTATGCCCATGGGGGTCATTGTAAGCATTAAGAATTGTAGCAGGATCTTTTTTCAGATCAAAACCAATAAATAGCAAGTCTTTAGGGCGCATAACTGAGTGTAATTTCTTAAAGAAATCGATAGATTCCAGCCAACTAAAGTTCCCAATATTAGAGCCAAGAAACATTAAAATCTTTTTAGAAAAATCATATTGGTTCAAGTCTTCCATTAAATGAAAATAGTCGCCAACCATGCCATTTGTTTTAAGTGATGGCAGTTCTTTCTCCAAATCAATGATCAAATTCCTTATAGCCTCCTCCGAAATATCAATTGGAATATATTCAAACGAAATATTGTTATGGATAAAATGAGATAAGAGCACCTTAGTTTTAGAGCCATCGCCGGCGCCAAGTTCAATTATATCATATTTATTATCACCATT
>JAOZNY010000154.1 GCA_029933565.1 Bacteroidales bacterium | reverse complement strand
AACGCCATTACTAAAGTATAATGCCACAAATGATAAAATACTTACTGCAAACATTGTTAGCCCAATGGCCGATAGTTTCATTCCAATATCAAGTTTTCTTCGCATTCGATGCGAAAACACATCATAATTAAAAAATAAAAACAAAACAAAACCTGCAAGAATTGAAATGAAGGAAATTTGATTTAGAAGATATGGAGTACCACTAATAAAAGTAGTTACAAAAATTACAATTATTCCACCATTAATCAGGTAAAAGCCCCATTTCAGCAAGTTCTCCTTAGTTCGGTGAACAATAAGAAACATTGGCATAAGTTTAGCAGCAACTCCAATCACTAACATCAAAAACCAACCTGCCAATCCTAAAACAATGTGGGTTGTCATTAATTGGGTATGCGCCAAAGGCAAAAGGTTGTAAGTAAGATTTATGGGAATGAATAAACCCATTAAAACAGTCAACAATAAATAACCACCTGCAGCAGCAATATAAAGTTTGCTAATACTTTTTTCATCAGACGACAATGCGCTTAAAAGTGTGTTTATAGCAAATAAAATAATTGCAAAGATTACTAACGAACCACCAACAATAAAGTTATTGGTTAGTTGAAATTTATACCCCAAAAAGGCAGCAATTAAAAAGAAAAGGCCAATAACCAAACTTACAAGTGTAATTATTGCAAGTTTCTCACTATAAAGTTTTACCTGCATCACTACAGGAATAAGTTGGTATAAAGCACCAAAAATAATCATCGAAACCCAACCCAAAATCATAAGGTGAGCAATTGCCAATACATGCCCATTAATGTGGTATCCTAATAAATCCTCATAATTAAAAACTACAAAAAGTGAAGCCAACAGAAAACTAACTGTCCCTATTAAAAAGTGAGGCACAACAACCCAAATCGAGGGTGCGTTTTTTGTACTTAGTCCTACTTGCATTACTTAAATATTATAAGTTTAATGTTCGCCTCGTCAACTTCATTCGAAACCCATTTGTATCCTCTATCTTCCATTTCCGGGATTAAATATTGTGGCAACTTTTTGTGATGAACGTATAAGGCTCCACCTGATTCTATCTTTTCAATTTCCTCAAGAATAGTTACCATAGGCATAGGCATTTCCAGGTCACGCACATCCACTTCTGTCATTTTTCCTTCAAATTTCTTTTCTGCCATTTCAAAATTCATCTCCACCTCTTTCTCCGTGGTTGGTGATGCATTTTCCTCCTCATCCGACTTTTCCAAATAAGTATGAACAATTCCATTCTCCGGTCGTTCAGTTTCATAAGCATATCCCTTTTTCTTTAATATGTTTAATAAAGGGATTGGCTCAAAAGTGTTAATTATTTTTAAAGTATGACTTTCATCCATGGTTTTCAACTTTGCCATTATCGCCTCAAACGGATCAGTTCCACCATCAAGAATAGGACGAACATCTAGTTCAACTATTGTATCTCTTTTCATATTTGATAATTTTTCGTTTAATCTATATTTATCTGCTGGAGAAACAGTTTCGCAACCACAATCATCATCAGTTGTAAAACCAATTTCCTTAAGTTTGTCTATCATTACACAAACCGGCACCCCTCCTATTCTTGCCGCATCTGCAATATTTACTCGCGGTGCAAGAGCCTTCCTGAGTAAAGGATTTTTTAATTTCTTAAAATGCTTATTTATTGAACTTATTACATCAATGGTTTCCTTATTTTCATCAATAAGTTTCGATATCTTTGTTTTCGCACTAATTATCATCACCTAATTTTTTGGCAAAAATAAACACAATTTTAATATAAAAGACAAAAAGGTCTTTTTTTCTTTTATTCTTATTTCACCTATACCCTATTCCTTTTCAACTTATAATTATCAAACAAATTTTTTCAGTTACTGGGTTATATTATTATGTTATTTTTTTGTTAATTTATTTCTCTCAAAAAGATATAACTCAGTAATTTATCTATTTTTGATGCCTTTATATCAATAAACATTATTTTAATTCTCAAATTAAATTATTTTTCTAAAAAACAAATTTCAATGAAAAAAGCACTACTACTGTTTATAAGTATTTCTTTATTATTTTCGATTAATTATTCTTTTGCTCAAAACAACGGCTCACAAAAGGCAAGTAAATTTGGGAAACTTCAAGGACCAACTATTGTTCCGAGTTTAGCTCAACAAGTCAAAGATGGCACTTTTATCAGAGCGAAACATACCAAAGCACCCAAAGAAGCACCACCAAAAAGAAGGGGTGCAAACAAAAATGTACCCGGAAAAGGCTTCCCAAAAGGAGTTGATGCCTTGGTAAAGAATCAGAAATCAGCAAACTTGCACCAAGGAAAGGACCCATCTCTAGTATTCGACGCCGCAGTTTCAAGTTATTCTGTTTCAGATGCTACAGGGGCAGTAGGCCCTAATCATTTTGTGGGTGCGTGGAACACTGGTTTCAGAATTTTTGATAAAGATGGGAATCCTTTAACCGATGAGGCTTCTCTAAGTACATTGTTTCCAGGCAATGACCTTGGTGATCCTATTGTATTTTATGATGCTGAGGCCGACCGCTTTGTTATCACCGAATTTGACGACAGCCCAAATGGGTTTAACATGGCAATCTGCCAAGGTTCCAACCCTGTTAATGATGGCTGGTTCATTTACACATCAGGCTTCGAAACTGGTAGTTTTCCTGACTATACAAAGTTTGCAGTCTGGTCTGATGGATATTATGTTACTGCTAATATCGATGCAACTGAAAAAGTTTTTGCCGTTGAGCGTGAAGAAATGCTACAAGGCAACGATGCACAGTTTGTAGGTTTTCCTCTAACAGGAATAACTACTTCAGGGTTTTACAGCCCACATTTTTTTAGTGTTACCGACGACAATCTTCCATCTGCAGGAAATGCCTCCGTTGTTTATATGCAGGATGATGCCTGGAGTGGAGTTTCAGAAGACCATTTAAAAATTTGGACAGTTAATGTAGACTGGGAAGATATCGACAACTCAACAATTTCTGCACCACAGGAAATTAGTACAACTGCTTTTACTTCTGTATTTGATGGTGGTTCATTTTCCAACGTTCCCCAACTAAGTGGTCCTGATCAGGATGTTCTTCAGGCTACAATTATGAATCAGGCTCAATTCCGTAAATTCGCAACCTACAACTCAGCCATTTTCAATTTTGTAGTTGATACTGATGGATCAGGTGATGAACTTGCCGGTATACGTTGGTTTGAATTACGCCAGGATAATGATGGAGATCTTTGGTCAATTTATCAGGAAGGTACTTATATTTCACCTAACGAAGACAAGCATGCATTTTCAGGCAGTATGGTTATGGATGGATTAGGAAATATTGGCATGGGATACACCACCTGTAGCGAGAACCATAGAATTGCCATAAATTATACAGGAAGATATGCCTCCGACCCATTGGGACAAATGTCTATTGACGAAACGCTTATAGCACAAAGCACCTCTAATAACCCGGGAAATCGCCTTGCCGATTATGTTCAATTATCAATTGACCCTGTGAATGACAAAACCTTTTGGCATATTGCCGAATACTTTGTAAATAATAACAGAACAGATGTTGTAGGTGTTTTTCAAATTGCTTCGGATTTTGCCAACGACCTTGGAGTATCAACTATTGACGAACCCAATGATGGTGAACTTTCAAATACAGAAAATATAACAATAAGTGTGGTTAATTATGGGGAGAATGAGCAGTCAGATATTCCTGTTAATTACCAAATTGATAATGGAACAATTGTAAGTGAAATAATGGCCGGACCTCTGGCAACTGGGGAGTTACAACAATACACTTTTACCACCACAGCCGATTTGAGTATTGTAGGTCAAGATTATCAGATTACTGCTTTTACCAGTTTAGCAAACGATGAGTTTCTTGAAAATGACACTACATTTAAAACTGTCACACATCTATTCCCTAACGACATAGGTGTTACTACAATTACATCGCCCATTTCAGGCAGCGGTCTAACAAGTGAAGAGGAAATAACAGTTACCGTTGAGAATTTTGGAACTGCCGAACAAACCAACTTCAACTTAAGTTACAATCTCGATGATAATATTATAACCGAACAGATCCCAGGGCCTCTAGCATCTAATTCTACAATTTCTCACACTTTTTCACAAACCGGTGATTTTTCAAACTTTGGCACTTATTCTCTTTTGGCATACACCAGCCTTCCCGATGATTCGGACATCAGTAATGACACCACTAGCAAAATTATCGAAAATAATATTTGCCAGCCCGAAGCCAATTGTAATGAGGGTGATGGATTTTACCTATTCAACCTAAGGACAATTGATAATGCTACAAGTTGTTCAGCAAATGGCTATGGAGATTATTTCGATATGATGGTGGAACTCGAAACCCAGGAAGTCTACCCGCTGACTGTCACTGCTCATTACGGTGATCAAAATATCAAATTATGGATTGATTTCAATGATAATTTTCTCTTTGAAACTGATGAACTCCTGGTTAATAACTGGGTGATAGCTTCCGGGCAAGGTGGGGGTGATTTTACCGAAACTACTGACATTGAAATCCCTACTAATGCCAATTTAGGAGAGCACCTTATGAGGGCTAAATCAAACTGGAATTCAGGTGTTCCTGATGATGCTTGTGAAAGCACGCAATATGGCGAAACTGAAGATTATATGGCTAATGTAATTCTCTATACGGGAATGGAAGATATTCCTTTGGCAAATAGCGAAATGATAATTAAATCATTCACTAACAATCAGTTTGAAATTCTATTAAAATCAGATGAAGTTTCTGAGGATTTAATAATTAATCTGCACAATGTACTTGGTCAAAAACTTATTGAAAACAGAGTAAAGAATATTGATGGCAGTTACTTTTATAGCCTTGATATGTCATTTGCTCAGCCGGGAGCTTACATTATTAGACTAGGCAACTCAAAATACGGAAAGGTTAAAAGGATTATTGTGAAGTAAACTTTGAAATTAGTTCAATATGCAATAGGATAGGCTATGAATATAGCCTATCCTATTTTGTTTCTAATCAGTTTTTAAAATCTTATGAGACAAGACTTTATTCTGATAATTGATTTTAATAATATAAACACCAGCTTCCAAATTTGGTAAATCAAGTTCTTCCGTTTGTTTTCCTTTCGACAATCCTAATAACAGTTTTTGCTTTATCATCACTCCTTTTCCATCATATAATTTCAATGTAGCATCTCCATGTTTTTCCATTTCAAATTCAACTATAAACTTACTTTTAAATGGGTTGGGAAACACTAACAATTCGGTATTTAAATTTTTTTTATCAAGGACAATTTCATTATCTGAAACAGTAATATCCCATTCATATGCACCCATATCAACCCTTTGATTGTTTATGCGCGGGTTATTTGCACAGTCAAATTCAGGTAAAGACAAGCCCGTTGTATCATTAGTCCCAGCATCTGCACAAGGCGATGACTCGATAATTTGATACGGGTGTGGGCCAATTAAAATAAACTCAGGATCTTTATGGATATTTCCACTTTGCCAATCAAGTTCATTTGCCCAAACTTGATCTGGGTGCAGGTTAGAATGAGAGACACTTGCTGTTAGGTATGCATCAAGGAAATAGTTATCTGGTGCCACAAGAACCCTTTCTGAACATAGACTGTCAAAAACACTATTTACTATTTCACAATTAGATACTCCTGCAAGAGAAATTACTTCTCCATAATAATAGGATGATATATCTGCAAACGTGCAATTAATTATCTTTAGGTCTAATTCCCTTCCAAAAATAGCAGCACCCCTACCCCACTCAGAATTAATTTGGGAATTAAACATTACTACACCTTTTAATTCAATATTAGAATTCTGTGCCCACATTAACCCAGGTGTCAGGTAATCAGCATTACTAATTCGTGAATTCTCAATCAGAACATGGTTACAACCTTCAATATTTAGACAAGTAAACCAACCAGCATTATTATTAAAACTTGAATTGGAAATAGTAATATCCTCACAATCTTTTAGATAAATCGCTGAACCATCCGACTCATTATCTTTACATATAATATTATTGAGAACTAGACTTACATTATGTGAATACAATGCACCTCCTGAACCACCGCTGTTATTTGAAAAACTAAAATCATTAAATGTAATACTGCCACCATTGTCCGAATTCAGATAAAATCCCCCTCCCGAGCCAGCATGATTGTATTCTACAGTGATATCCTCAAATTCAAAGTTAGAATTAATTAAACTTATTCCACCACCTTTTCCGCCTTGATTGTATTCTATTGCTACATCATTCAAATAAAGAAGCGTGTTTTCACAATATATTCCACCACCTGATTCTGTGGCTTGGTTATTAGTTACCAATGAGCCAAGTATCACAGGGCTTGAGTTCTCAAAAAATGCACCCGCTCCAAATCCAGCAAAGTTTGAACTAATTTGCACATCAGTCATCTGTAAGTTGACCCCCTTGCTATATACACCTCCTCCACAACCAGAATTTATATACGCAACCGCAGTATTACCAGTAATAATAAGGTTTTCCAAATTTGGACCACGAATAGTATTGTATGATTTGCAATAAATGCCCCCTCCATAATGAGCTTCTCCGTTGGTAATGGTAAAACCAATTAAACTTGCTGTTGAATCCTCTCCATTATTGAAACTTACAACTGACCAATTTTGTCCTCCATCTATAACAGTTTCCTCTATTACAGACTCATCTCCGCTTAAAATAAAAGTGGAGGCGAGTGTGATATTTTTACCCTCAAAATCCAAATTCTCATAATACGTTCCTATTTCAACAAGAACAGTGTCCCCTTCATTGGCCGCTTCTATCCCTTCTTGTATTGTTGAATAATTTTCTGGAATATTTATTATTTGTCCTTGAATGATAAAACTTCCAAAGAAGGTTATAATCATTAATAGTTGTTTTTTCATTTCTTCTAGTTTAAATGGTCAATCCGAATGGTTTTTTCAATAGGACAGATAAAAGCTGTTTAACCCTTACTCTAATTCCTCTTTTTTTTCAACAATATGAAATAATTACA
>JAOZNY010000399.1 GCA_029933565.1 Bacteroidales bacterium | reverse complement strand
TGGGAAATCACGACATGGTTGGAAATGGAGGTCTTGCATACAACGAGATGTTTGGCGAATACAACTTTAGTTTTGTGTACAACGGCACTAAGTTTATTTTTGCAAACAGCAACAGCCGTGAATTCAAATTTAATGGCGAAGTTCCAAACATCGGATGGCTGGACGGGCAACTACAACCTTCCCCCGATTTTAATGACGCAGTAGTAATATTTCACGTTCCCCCAATTGATGCTGATTTCGATCCCTCACTGGTGGAAAATTTTCATGAGACAATTGCAAAATACAACAATGTTTTGTTTACTGTACACGGGCACACCCATCATCATGAGATTTACAAACCTTATTCCGACAGCATTTCATATGTAAATGTTTATGGTGTAGAACACAGAAAATATAACGTAATAAATATTTCAGATGGCAATTTTGAAGTTGAGACATATGAGTTTTAAGATATTGCCAATCATAGTATTTACTATGTTTTTGGCTATGCATTCAGGTTTTGCTCAGGAGAAGAAAAGTATCGATTCTACCAGATATGGAAAATTCTTACCCGATTACGTAAAACTTCAATATGCAGGAGGCATAGGGTTTATGTCGGCAGGTCTTGGTTACACTTTTGTTGATCATCGCATTGATGTTTCATTTTTTTATGGCTACGTGCCCGAATGGTTTACCGTTGACGATTTACACAGTGTTAGTCTTCAGTTTACTGCCAAACTAATTCGCATCAAAACCAAAAAAAATATCGAAATACTACCACTGAATATTGGATGGTATCTGCATCATACTTTTGGAAATGAATTTTGGGTAAAACTGCCCGACAACTATCCAAAAGACTACTATTGGTGGTCGCCGGGCAGAAATGCCGGAGTATTTCTTGGTGGTGAAATTAAAACCAAAATTCTGGCAAATAAAACACCTGCCTCTGGTCTGGCTTTCTACACACGCATAGGGACCAGAGGTTTGTATCTGGCAAGTAAATTTGGTAATTCTTCAATCCCTGTTAAAGATATTGTTGAACTTGGTTTTGGAATAGCACTCTATAGATAAATAACTATGAAAAAACTAATCGCCATACTGCTTTTTGCCATTGCAGTTCCTATATCCGGAAGCGCACAAGAAAATACCGACACTATTCCACAAATTGTTTTAGGAACAATTGCAACAGTCAATCAGGGAAATAGTTATATCACTTTCCCTGCCGATTTGGGCAACCTTGACCCACTTTGGTTTGAAGCCAATATTGTACCTAATTTTCTGATTCGCAAAAGCAAAAATTCGCGGCTGATGGGGGTGCTGACTCCGCAGATTATTATCAGGATGTATCAGGAAGAATCGGCTCCAGTGCGCACTCCAAGTTATATGCCTCAACTGGCAGTTTATTACAGTTTAAACGAAACCAGGCTTAAAAAAACATACACCTTATTCGGGAAGTTTACGCATCATTCAAATGGTCAGGAAGGCGATTTTTATTTGCCCAACGGCGATATAAATTTGAAGACCGGCAACTTCTCAACAAATTTTGTGGAGTTTGGAATTATCAACACTCATCGTAACAGAAACTTAAATGCTATACAGTTTTTTAATACTTCACTGGAGATTCATGCTCCCGGCTGGTCAATCGAAGAACTGGAAGGTAAATACAGCATGGTGAGATGGCATAATGGAATTTCTATTTACAAAATCCCTTTGGGCAAACGCAAAGCCAATCACACACGAGCCAGAATATCGCTTAAAGCAAATGCAATGTGGATGTTTGGCGACATAAACGAATGGGAGCCTTTTTCTCTCCATCGAC
>JAOZNY010000398.1 GCA_029933565.1 Bacteroidales bacterium | reverse complement strand
CAATCTTATAAATCAAAAGAAACTTTAAAACTTGAAAAGTCGCCACCAATTGAACCGGGACCACAATGCACAAAGCCCTACCCCTGCGATTTTATTGGCCACTGCTGGAAGAAGATTCCAAAAAACCAATGGCCACAACCAAAACCCGGTAATGAGGAGTTTTATGAGTTTTTGAAAATGCTGTAACTAGGGCTGCTGTGGCTGCTAATATTGTAGTACAAAAACCATAGAAACTACAGAAGCCAAAGAAGCCATAGAAACATCACCAAAATAAAATTATCAACAATCACTAAACACCCTTTTCATATTAGTATTTTTGGAGCATGGAAGAAACCAAAAAGAAGAAACCAAAACCAACTACTGTTTCAAACACTAATAAGTATTCGCAACAGATGGTTGAGCACGGAAAAGTACCACCACAGGCTGTAGATTTGGAAGAAGCTGTTTTGGGTGCGCTTATGCTTGAAAAGGATGCTGTTTCGGCGGTTATCGACATTCTTACGCCAAAAGTTTTTTACAAAGATGCCCATCAGAGAATATTTACGGCCATCCAAAGTCTTTTTGGAAAATCGGACCCCATCGACATTCTTACAGTAACCAACGAACTTAAAAGTACTGGTGAACTGGAAATGGTTGGCGGACCTTATTATGTTACCATGCTAACCAGCAGGATTGCCTCGGCTGCAAATGTGGAGTACCATGCAAGAATAATACAGCAAAAACATATTCAACGCGATCTGATTCATATTTCTTCGGAAATAATAAAAGATGCCTACGAAGATACTACTGATGTTTTTGCGCTGCTCGACAAAGCAGAGCAAAACCTTTTTTCGGTTTCCGAGACTAATCTGCGCAGAAATTTTGAGGATATGCCCTCACTTGTCCGTCAGGCAATTGAAGATATTGAAAGTGCCAAAGATTCTGAAACACATTTTCGTGGCGTTCCTTCCGGGTTTACTGATTTGGACAGAATAACTTCGGGCTGGCAGAAATCCGATTTGGTAATTCTGGCTGCAAGACCTTCAATGGGAAAAACAGCACTTGCCCTGTCGATGGCCAGAAATATGTCGGTGGATTGGAAAAAACCAATGGCTTTCTTTTCTCTGGAGATGTCGGCAGTACAGTTGGTTACAAGACTTATTTCCAGCGAATCGCAACTTGTTTCCAGTAAATTAAAAAGCGGTAATCTTGCTGAGCATGAATGGGAACAGTTAAATGCCAAAATCAGAAACCTTAGTGAGTCCAAAATATTTATCGACGATACTCCTGCCCTATCAATTTTTGAATTAAGAGCAAAATGCCGTAGGTTAAAACAGCAGCATAATATTGAGATGGTTTTTATTGATTATCTCCAACTTATGACTGCCGGAGGCGAACACAAAGGTAACCGCGAACAGGAAATCAGTCAGATTTCACGCTCTTTAAAGGCTCTTGCAAAAGAACTTGATGTACCTGTTATGGCACTTTCACAGTTAAGCCGTGCAGTAGAAACCCGTCCGGGGCAAAGCAAACGACCAATACTTTCCGACCTTCGCGAATCGGGAGCAATTGAGCAGGATGCCGACCTTGTACTTTTTATTTACAGACCTGAATATTACAAAATTGATCAATTTGAAGATGGCTCAAGCACAGCTGGAGTTACGGAAGTAATTATTGCTAAACACAGAAATGGTGCTGTTGGCGATGTAAAACTAAAGTTTATTGATAAATTTGCCAAATTCGAGGATTACAGCCAGGGATCTGCCGGCGATTTTACACCAAGCGATGTACAAGCCGGTTTTAAAACTATGCCATCGCG
>JAOZNY010000153.1 GCA_029933565.1 Bacteroidales bacterium | reverse complement strand
TGCATATTGCGCTCAAACATATTTTCGGTAATATTAAGTTTACCGTTTACAAACCATTTTACATCGGGTGCATTTGGTCCTTCAAAACTCCAATCAAGAGGTTGATCCCATTTTTTTCTCCAAAAATGAGTTTCTGCTATACCTTCCCAAAATTTTTCTGGGTTAGCAACACTTTCCTGATACTTCTGCAGATATTCTGCCAAACTAGTAATCTTATTCGTCATGATAAATAAATTTTAGATGATAGATATTTAAATAATTAGATAATTTAATTTTCCGTATTAGAAAAAATAATAGAAACCAATCAAAACTCTAAAATTCCCAACGAGTTCTGATTCTGTAACTTTTCCATATTTGTCGATATTCAAGATTTCGGTAGTTCTACCACCTATTAACCCCATGTTTGTTGCATAAGCCGCTGCTGTATATTCCAGTTCTGGAGCAAGGCGAAATTTTTGTATGTTCCAAATTAATCTTGTCGATACACGGTAGAGAAAGTCAATATCGGCTCCTCTGGTGTAGGCGTTACCTACAATTTCATTTGAAGAACCAAGGTTTTTTGAGTAACCGCCAAATAAGCCCCAGGCAAGTTCCTTACCGTTGGTTTGAAAATCAATCCAATAGGAAGAGTTTCTGATACACGAATATTCTACATAATCTTTGGCTGGGTCAGCCAACTTGGTAACAGCATATCCACCAAGCATTAGCAAATTATAGGCATCACCACCATAAAACCCATAGGCTTTAATTGTGATGGCTTTAGTTTTAAATTTAGCATAGCCTGAAAATGCTGTGCTATAAGTGGTTTGCGATGTTGCATAGCCATTGTCTGTCTGTAGCCTTGGAACAAGAGTTTTATAATTTATGCTAAGACCAATAAGAAACTCATTGCTATTATCTGCATTTTTATAATTGTATTCTACTTTAAAATTCACAGCAGGTACTGTTGAATTGCGTAGATATTTTGCACTGGCTCCATCAGGACCTGTACTAACAAAGTCTACCTGACTCAGGGCAGTTAGAAAAAGGTTGAAGTTACCGAATGATTTGGTGAGCCTAATTTGAGGATTACGTGAAAATGGCTGGAAAGGTGCACCCGTATTAAACGAAACTGTACCTGGATAACACTTAGTGGCAAACATTGGATGCCAATACTGACCTACAAGTATGGAGGCTGTCTCCCATTTTAACTTTATAAATGCATGCCTTAGTCGAAAACCATTAATGTCGGAATTCATCATCCCGAAAAACTCACCTTCAATATAGGCTGAGGTTTTAATTTTTCCAATATCAGGGCCTGTAATAAAACCCTTTAGTCTTGTTTGAATTGAAAGCATATTAAATGATGATTTTGCATTTATATCTTCACCATCCGGGTCGAGACTTACATTTTTAGGAAAAAGAAGGAAATGACCTTCTCTTGCATCTACAGTTTGACGTGAGTCGAAAAGCAAATCGCTTTTAACAAAACCATGAAATTTAATTCCAAAATTGTTGTTTTCCTGGCTGAAAACAAATATTGGAGAAAGCAGTAAAAAAAAGAGTATTTTTTTAATCATCACTAATAAAATTTGATATTATTTTTATCTTTGTTATTAAGTTAACAATATTACAAATAATAATCAATTAACTAACGAATTTTGTGAACTTACAGCCTAATTTATGGGTAATCTAAATAAAAATAATGTTAACTATTATTAAGGTATTCAGTTACTTAAATGTGATATAATTAACACCCTATGGATTAAGGGTTTTGCTTCATTTAATGATTAAGCATATAAAAATGTGAAAAATCTGCAGCAATTGAAAAAAACTTGCAACTTTGCAAATATTGTTTTTCTAATGCTTGTTTGTGGGTTAAAACAAATGCTAAATTAATTACTGAAGAATGACTGATAGTCTTAAACATATGTTTGAGTATAATTATATGGATCAAATTACAATATTTGAACCTGATTCATCTTTTGTTAAGGCACAGGATACAATTAGTTTTATTGCAAGCAAGACAAATATTGAAATAAACCCGGAACTAATTGTAAATCCCAATACATATCTTACAACTGTAGTTTTATTAGTGTTATTATTTTTCATTGCATCAATATGGTATTTTGCTCCTGATGTATTAGTAAGTAATTTTAAATCCATTACTACTAATCATTTCAGACGTAATTGGGATTCGGCAGGAAACAAATCAGGGCTTATAGTAAATACATTACTTTATTTGAATTTTTTTGTGGTTTCGTCATTATTGATATTTATGATAATAAATAATGTTTTTCCGAATTTGTTAATTGTTAAAATTGAATGGAATTCTTTTTATTTGATTGTACTGAGTGTTATTTTTCTTATTGTGCTTAGGTATATTTCCATAATGGCATCGGGATTTATTTTTAAAACCATTGAGTTGGCTGTAGAGCAGAATAGACTTTATAACAGTATGGAAAAAGGTTTAGGCTTAATTTTACTACCCTTACTGCTTTTTTCAATTTATACCCAATCAAATATTTTTTTATACCTGAGTGCTCTAGTATTTATGCTTTTTGTGATTAGCCGTTGGATTTTTACTGTAGCAATTGGTATAAGAGTTTCAAAGTTTTCTTGGTTTCATATTATTTTATATCTTTGCACGCTCGAAATTATACCCTTGTTGTTATTGCTTAAAACGCTGGAAAACCAAGTTTTTGAAGTGTTGTAGGTAAAATGAGGGATAATATAAATAGGAATAATTGAGAACAAAAAATAGGACAAAGTGAAGATTAAGAACATTTTAGTATCTCAACCAAAACCTGCCGACCTTGAAAAGTCGCCGTATGGTGAATTGTGCAAAACTCATAAACTGAACATCGATTTTCATCAGTTTATTAAAATTGAAGGTGTATCGGCTCAGGACTACAGGAGGTCAAAAGGAACATTTAATGATCATACAGCAGTAATTTTATCAAGTAAGCATGCTGTTGATCATTTTTTTAGAATGTCAAAAGAATTAAGGTTTGAAGTGCCTGACTCTTTAAAATATTTCTGTATCTCGGAATCTACAGCCTACTATCTTCAAAAGTATGTGCAATACCGCAAAAGGAAAATCTTTTATGGTAAGCAGACTTTTGCCAATTTGATGGAATTGATTGTTAAGAACAATGAAGAAAAGTTTCTTGTTCCTACCTCTGATATCAATAATCAGAATATGTTCAAATTGCTTGATGATGAAAAGATAGATTATTCTAGGGCAATTTTGTATAGGACTGTACCAAGTAATCTTTCTAAAGTTGATATTGAGAAATATGAAATGGTGATTTTCTTTAGCCCTGCCGGCATAGAATCACTGAAATCAAATTTCCCTGATTATGAGCAAAATGATCAGGTAATTGCCGGATTTGGTCCAACCACTAAAAAAGCAATTGCCGGTGCAGGATTAAAACTTAATATTCCGGCGCCGACAAAAACAGCCCCATCAATGACAATGGCAGTTGAAGAGTTTATTATTAATGCCAATAAAAGGAAGAAAAAGTAATTCATACTTAGGGCTTCGGAAAAATATTTTAATAACCGCTGTGTATAAAACATGGCGGTTTTTTTTATTCTTAGGCAACAAATTGACATCAAATATGTTTAGTTTAAAAATAAATATCTGCTTATGAAAACCGAACCGCGACAGTATCCTAAAACTGAAGAAATATTAAATGTAATTACTCATGGGCTTGGCTTTTTACTTAGTATTGCTGCTCTTGTGCTTTTAGTGGTTTATGCAAGTCTTTATGGCGATGCTTGGCATATTGTGAGTTTTAGTATTTACGGTTTTAGTTTGGTTACGCTTTACCTTGCTTCAACGCTTTTTCACAGTGCCCGAAGCCCAAAACTTAGAAAGCGATTAAATATTTTTGACCATTCGGCAATTTATGTGCTCATAGCCGGAACTTATACACCTTTCTTACTGGTTACGCTCAGGGGGCCTTGGGGCTGGAGTTTGCTTGGTGTTATTTGGGGATTGGCAATTGCTGGCGTTGTTTTTAAACTTTTCTTTACGGGTAAGTACGATGTGATGTCGGCAATAGTTTATGTGCTAATGGGCTGGATAATAATTATTGCAATAAAACCCATGAATGAGAACCTTCCCCCTGAAGGACTGTATTGGCTGATAGGCGGAGGTGTTTCTTATATGATAGGAGCAGGCTTTTACCTTTTAAACAAAATGCCATATAATCATGCCATATTTCATATTTGGGTGCTACTTGGCAGTTTTGCACATTTTGTAGCTGTCTTCAAATATGTTTTACCTCAGTAAATAGTTTTTGGTATTTTTGAAAAATGAAGGTTTACAGTTATCTGAAGTTTGCATTAATACTAATTATAGTAAGCATAAGTGCTGTCAACTTATCAGCCCAGTATTATATTCTTGGTCAGGATCCGGCAAGTGTAAAATGGAAACAGATAAATACTGATAACTTTCAAATAATTTTCCCGAAAGGCTACGAAACTAATGCTAGTGAATATGCCAACCTGCTTGAGTTTTCGCGTTTAGCAATTAGTAAACCGTATTTGGAAAAGACAAAGAAATTTAAAATAGTACTCCATAACCGTACTACCACTTCAAACGCAATGGTTTCGCCAACGCCATTTCATGCCGACTTTTTTGAAATGCCCGACCAAAATACTTATGCTCAATTGTGGGACAGGCAGTTAACACTTCACGAGTATCGGCATGCAGTACAAATTCAGAAAATGAATCAAGGGTTTACACGCGGCCTTTATTTTCTTCTTGGCGAACAGGCACCTGCTGCGATTATGGGTTTGTTCTTGCCATTTTGGTTTATTGAGGGCGATGCAGTTTTTTCAGAAACAATAAATAGTAGGAGTGGGAGGGGGCGGTCGCCCGATTTTAGCATGGATCTGAAAGCACAAATTCTCGATAAGAAGATTTATTCCTACGATAAGGCTTATCTGGGATCTTTTAAAAACTATACTCCTGATTATTATACTTTGGGTTACCAAATAGTTTTAAATGCAAACGCAAAATATGGAGTTGGCATTTGGAACGATGCCCTGAATAAAACTGCTAGAAAACCATACATAATTGTGCCTTTTTCTTCGACCATTAGAAAATATCATGGAAAAGGAAAAGTTGACCTCTATAAATCAACAATGTATGATTTACAGGAAAAGTGGCAAAAGGAAGATTCCCTTAAATCAAAAAAGGATTATTTTGTTAATCAGCCAGATCATAAATGGTTTACAAACTATCGCTTCCCCAATGCCATAAACGATTCAATAATAATTGCCTTAAAAACTGGTATTGACGATATTACAAGAATTGTTTCAATTGACAAGGATGGAAACGAGAAACGAATATTTACTCCGGGTTTTTCATTTAACCAATCGCTTTCGGCCAACGATAGTTTAGTTTGCTGGAACGAAAAAGCCTACGATCCACGTTGGGAAATGCGCAACTATTCGGTAATAAAAATCCATAATTATAAAACTTCAAAAACTAAAACTCTTAGCAAAAAGAGCAGGTATTTTGCGCCACAATTATCAAGTGATGGCAAAATGGTTTGCGCTGTGGAGGTAACAGAGGAGAATGATTATTTTATTGTTGTTGTCGATGTTAAAACTGAAGAGGTAATTAAAATGTTCTCGACTGAGGAAAATCTGTTTCTTACTACCCCACAGTGGTCTTCCGACGATAAAAAAATTGTAAGTATTGCGGTTGGAAAAAAAGGCAAGGCAATTGTTGCTTTTAATTTAGACGATGGGAAAGTGGAGTTTTTAAATGAGTTTTCATTTTTGGATATTAAATATGCTGCCCTTAACGGAAGCAACTTAATTTTTACCGCACCATTTGGTGAAACCAATAATATTTATCTTAAAAATTTAAAAACAAAAAACATCTACAAACTTACCAATACCCGTTTCGATGCCTCTGATCTGATTTTCTCAAAGGATGGAGAAAGTATTTATTATTCGGAATACACTGCTGATGGCTACAGGATTTCGAAAATAAATTCAGAGCCTGAGCAAAATCAAATTGTAGATTTCAGAAATTTAAAAACAGGTTTTGCAATTGATGATTTAGGTATTAAAAGCAATTTTATACTCGACGATTCCATTGTTCCAAACAATGATTACAAAACAGAGAAATATTCAAAGGCAGGGCATTTGTTTAATTTTCACTCCTGGGGTTCAACAGTAGTTGATCTCGACAATTATTCATTTACGCCAGGTGTGAACTTACTGTCGCAAAATATTTTGAGTTCATCGGTTGCCATAGCTGGCTACTATTACGATTTAAATGAGGAAACTGGGAAAGTTAAATTCAATTATGATTATTACGGTTGGTATCCGGTGGTTAAATTGGGCGTGGAGTATGCAGGAAGAAGGCAATATTTTGAGAACGACTCAACAGGACGTTATGATGAAGTTAGGTTTAATGAAACAAACCTTAGTGCCGGCGTTTCGTTGCCATTAAATTTTACACAAAATAAATGGGTTAGGGGAATGCAGCCCTATGTTGGTATTACTCAGAAGTTTTTGAAAATGAACAAAAACAGCGATTACAGTTTTAGTACCGATAGATTTACTTCGCTAACTTATCAGTTTCAGGTTTATAACCAATTGAAAAGATCTGTGCGCGATATTTTTCCAAAATGGGGGCAAAGTTTGAATGTTGTTTATCGCAATACTCCTTTTGGGCAAGAGAGTAACAGCCAGTTCTATTCTTCATTGTTTCTTTATTTTCCGGGAATTTCAAGGCATAGTGGTTTTAAAGTTTATACTGCTTATCAAAAAACTATTAAAAGCAATTACCCTTATTCAAGTTTGCTGAGTATGCCACGTGGTTACAATAATATTTATGTTGAAGAAATGATGAGTTTCAAACTGGATTATGCCTTCCCGATAATCTACCCCGATCTTGCTTTGCCCTCGGTGCTTTATTTAAAGAGGATTTATTCGCATGTTTTTTTCGATTTTTTAAATGATTTGAATCATCCCGACTGGTCAAATTATGAATCTACAGGAGTTGAAATTTATACCGATTGGCATTTTCTGGGTCTTCCGGCAATTTTTACGCTGGGCGGAAG
>JAOZNY010000397.1 GCA_029933565.1 Bacteroidales bacterium | reverse complement strand
ATCAGTTCGGCTAAATGATTTTGAAAAACAAAATCATAGTCTCACTGATTTAAAATAAGTCAGTTAAGTTTGAGATAGTTTCAAGATGAGTAAAACTCTGATGTTCTAATTCTTTTTCATCAACTTCCTCGTGTACCCATGTTGTATGGAATGGAATGTGAATTGCATGAGCACCTATTTCAAGTGCAGGAAGAATGTCGGAGCGAAGGGAGTTTCCAATCATTACAAACTCATTGGGTTTAATATCGAGATGATTTAGGAGAGAAAGATAGTTTTTGTTTTTTTTATCACTCATTACCTCAATGTGATGGAAATATTGTTCAAGATTAGAGTTTTTAAGTTTTCTTTCCTGGTCAAGTAGGTCACCTTTTGTTGCAACAATTAATTTATAATTCTTCGTGTTAAGATATTGAAGCATTTCAATAACACCATCTAACAGTTCGAGTGGTTTGTTTAAAAGTTGCTTGCCAAGTTCAATAATTTGGCCAATTGTTTTCTGGCTAATTCTGTTTTTAGTAATCTTTAAGGCAGTTTCTAAAAGAGATAAAACAAAACCTTTGGCACCATAACCGTAAAGTTTCAGGTTTTTTAATTCGGTTTTTAAAAGTTGCTGATTTATAAATTCCTCATTATGAAAATCGCTAAGCAGTTTGCAGAATTCTGCTTCAGTTTTCCTATAAAAAGGTTCGTTTACCCAAAGTGTATCATCAGCATCGAAACCTATAACTTTAATGTTTGAGAACATGGAGACTGGTTTTCTTGCAGTAATCTTTGTTTAAATAAACTCTTCAATTATTCTATCGAGGCTAATACCTTCTGCCTCTGCTTTATAATTTCTTATTATGCGGTGGCGGAGAACTGCGGTAGCTATGGCTTTTACATCTTCAATGTCGGGTGAGTATTTACCATTTATTGCTGCATGTGCCTTTGCTCCAACTATCAGAAATTGTGAAGCCCTTGGGCCTGCTCCCCAATTAAGGTATTTATTTGCCCATTCGTGTGCCTTATTTGTGTGAGGTCGGGTTTTTGCTACTAGCGAAACGGCATACTCCATTACATTATCGGCAACAGGAATCTTTCTTAGTAAAGTTTGGAAGAAAACAATTTCTTCGGCATTTAATACCTTCTTAACTTCACTGCTTGTTCCAGTGGTCGTGCTTTTTATAATATTGAGTTCTTCTTCAAATGAAGGATAATCAAGTATTATATTGAACATAAATCTGTCGAGTTGTGCTTCGGGAAGCGGATAGGTACCTTCCTGTTCGATAGGGTTTTGGGTTGCCAATACAAAGAACGGATTGTCGAGTTTGTAATTGGTGCCAGCAACTGTAACAGTTTTTTCCTGCATCGCTTCAAGCAATGCCGATTGTGTTTTAGGCGGAGTACGGTTAATTTCGTCGGCTAAAACAATATTTGCAAAAACCGGCCCTTTAATAAACTTGAATTTTCTTGTTTCATCAAGTATTTCTGTGCCAATAATGTCCGATGGCATAAGGTCGGGAGTAAATTGAATACGGTTATAACTTAAGCCCAAAGCCCTGCCAATAGTGTTTACTAAAAGGGTTTTTGCTAAGCCGGGAACTCCAACAAGCAAAACATGTCCTTGCGAAAAAATAGAGATAAGTGTATTTTTTACCGTTTCGTCCTGACCAATAATTACTTTAGAAATCTCTAGTTTTAATTCTTTATATTTTTCAACAAAGGCATCAACAGCCTCCACATCTGACTTATAATTCATCATAATTTATTTTGTTGTCCAGTTTTCATTGTTTTGCCAATCAAAAAATAAGTGCAATATTTTCTATT
>JAOZNY010000018.1:20941-23351 GCA_029933565.1 Bacteroidales bacterium | reverse complement strand
ACGAACGTAGTGAGCAGCTTTCTGCGATACACAAGCCCACGAGGATTCGCGTTAGCAAATCCTAATTTACCTCCAAATTGCCAATATCACCTAATTAGTTAACAGGGTTTTGTTTTTTAGAGTAACGAAATAGTAGCAGCAACTCATCAAGAAAATAATAAGGCTTATCAAATGGCGTGGAATTACGGCAATTGTGCGCAGGGAACTTGTGACATAATTCCTGTGTTTGTACATTAAACACATACAACAAATTCAAAACTGGATTTACGATTTAGTAAAATTAAAAACAATATTTCAGACACGAGTCCCCTCCCCACAGGCTTAGCATCAGACTCGCGCCATTTATGCTAGTAGCAGCAACTCATTAATAAAAAGAAATAAGGTTTACCAAATGACACTAATCTGAAGTATGGCAATTATTTACTACTCCAGATTAACTTCAAACTGAGACCATTATCAAAAATATTTTCCACATTTCATCACTCGTAAAGAAAATTATTCTATTTTTGACCTAACGTTCAGTCATAAAATAATTTTGAGATGAGTCCGAGGACAAAAGAACAGTTTGAAGCAATTAGAAATGAAAAGGAAAAACTCATTCTGGAAGTAGCCTTAAGTCTGTTTGCAAAAAATGGTTTTGAATCTACTTCGGTAAGTATGATTGCAAAAAAGGCAGGAATATCAAAAGGATTGATGTATAGTTATTTCAAAAGCAAGGAGGACTTGCTTAAAGAAATAATCTTAAATGGTTTAAATCGTTTTATTGATTTCCTAAAAATTGAAGACCCCAATAATATTCAAAAACAAGAACTGATTAATTTTATTGATGGTAATTTTTCATTGCTAAAAAGCAACTCTGACTTTTATAAATTATACTTTTCACTTTCACTTCAACCTAAGGTGCTTGCAGTTTTAGAAGCAGAGATTGCAACTTTGTTTGGGAAGTTTTTTAGTGCATTTAATAATTATTTTGAGAAAAAAGGCGATAAAAATCCTTACGTTAAAACAAGGTATCTGCTGGCGATTTTTGATGGCGTGGGCTTACATTACCTCGTTGACACAAAGAATTATCCTTTGGATGAAACCAGAGATATAATTGTAGATTTACTTTAAATATTTAAACAAATAATTTGTTGAAAGTTAAAGGAAATAGATTCAAAAAAAAAAAACTGAAAAAATGATTAAATTAATAATGACACACCCCTTTCCCCTCTCAAGATGGGAGTTATCGGAAATCCTTTTTTCAGTTTTTACTATGTGTTTTTCCAAATTCAATAAATCAATTATAATATGTGTGCACAAACATGATTATCCGGCAGAGTTATCAGAACTACGTTGAAAACACATCTGTGCAATCAGCGAAATCTGTGGGAAATAACAATAGAAAAATTTATAAAATGATACATAAAATAGTTTTTAGTTTAATCGGGCTTCTGCTTTTAAGCATTAGCGGAATTTCGCAGGACATAAGTGGGAAACAAATTATAGAAAAAGCCGACGAACTGCAAAGGGGCGAAACAAATCAGGGTGAAATGTCGATGACAATTATCCGACCTAAATGGGAACGTACAATTACAATGAAAAACTGGTCGAAAGGCAGAGAATTCAGCATGACTTATATTACCTCTCCGGTAAAGGACAAAGGACAAGTTTTTTTAAAGCGCAACAGTGAAATGTGGAATTGGGTTCCTACCATAAACCGAATGATAAAAATACCACCCTCAATGATGTCGCAAGGCTGGATGGGATCGGACTATTCAAACGATGACATCCTTAAGGAGAGTTCAATAGTAGTTGATTATACTCATAAAATAATTGGCAAAGAAACATTAGAAAACATAGAGTGTTATAAAATTGAACTCAGTCCAAAAGAAGATGCAGCCGTGGTTTGGGGTAAAGTAATTAAGTGGATTAGTAAAGATGAGTACTGGCAACTAAAAACAGAATATTTCGACGAGGATGAGGAATTGATAAGAACCGAGGTGGCATCAGAAATAAAACAGTTTAGTGACAGGAAATTGCCTTCAAAAATGGAAATCATTCCTGCTGACAAACCGGGACAAAGAACAGTAGTATACATAATTTCAAGTGAATTTAATGTAAAATTAGATGAGGGTTTCTTCTCTCAACAAAATATGAAGAGGGTTCATTAATTGAAAGTGGAAAGTGGAAAGTTGGTAGTTCTTTTTGACACTAATTATAGATTTAGCAATCATGAAAACAGAAAAAATTGAAAACACAATATCTTGGCAAAAAGCAAGAAATTTAACAATCACTATTTACGAACCATCTGTAGAAATCTCAAAACTTATTCAAAATTAATCAAAACATTATAAATTTCAAACACTATGAACTTTACAAACCTTCAACTTTACAAACTTTATAACTTTACAAACTTTCAACTTTAAAA
>JAOZNY010000018.1:19596-20841 GCA_029933565.1 Bacteroidales bacterium | reverse complement strand
AACTTTAAACTTCAAACCTCATGAACTTACAAATAGCATGGCGTAATATCTGGAGAAACCGGAAACGGACAATGATAACAATTAGTTCAGTAACACTAGCCGTTGTTCTAGCTGTATTCATGCGATCGTTTCAAGAGGGAACCTATGGTAAAATGATTGAAAATGCCATTGGTGACTTTACCGGTTATGTACAGGTACATCAAAAAGATTATTGGGACGACAAAACTATTGACAATAGCATTGAAGTAAACAGCACCTTAATAAATAATATTTTAGAAGTCGAAAATGTAGAAAGCGTTAATCAGCGCCTTGAAAGTTTTTCACTGGCATCCAACGAAAACAGAACAAAGGGAACGCTGATTATGGGGATTGACCCTGAAAAGGAAGAGCAAATTCTTAGTTTAAAGAAAAAAATGATCAAGGGTGAATCTCTTAAAGCAGATGATAAATCTATAATTCTTGGATCGAAACTGGCAGAATATTTAAAAATTGATGTAGGCGACACTCTAGTCCTTCTGGGACAAGGGCACTGGGGTAACTCAGCAATTGGTGCTTTCCATGTAAAAGGGATACTTAAAATGCCTGCTCCCGACATCGACAGACAAATAGTTTTTATGCCACTGAAATTAGCGCAGGAATATTTTTCGTTCGAGAATGGAATAACTTCTCTAGTTGTTAAATTTGAGGATTCTGATTTAACTCAGGAAATAACCGATGCAATAAATGCTAAAATTGACACTACCAAATATTTAGCCATGACTTGGCAAGACATGTCACCCGAAATGCTTCAGCAAATTGAAGGCGACAGGGTTGGAGGTCTAATTATGATTGCAATCCTCTACATGATTATTGCCTTTGGAGTGTTTGGCACTGTTCTGATGATGGCAGAAGAACGTAAAAAGGAATATGCAGTAATGATTGCCATTGGAATGCAAAAAACAAAAATAATGGCGATTTCTTTTTATGAGGCTATATTAATGAATTCAGTGGGGATAATTATTGGAATCATCCTTGCTGTTCCACTGGTATTTTATTTTAATATCTATCCCATTGAAATGACCGGTGAAGCGGTGGAGTCAATTGAGAAATTAGGTGTTGATCCTGTTCTTCCAACCACATTGAGTTTAAGTATTTTTGTCAATAACATTATTGTAATTTTATTAATAACCTTTCTGGCAGCCATTTATCCTTTGCTTTCTATTTTAAGATTGAAAGTAATAGAATCGATGAGGAGGTAGTGTAGAT
>JAOZNY010000018.1:0-19496 GCA_029933565.1 Bacteroidales bacterium | reverse complement strand
TTGCTTTCTATTTTAAGATTGAAAGTAATAGAATCGATGAGGAGGTAGTGTAGATGAATGAATGATTGAATGAGTAAATGAAAGAAAATATTAGAAATATAAACTATCGTTTAAACAAATCAAAAACTTTAAACTTTATGAACTTTATGAACTTTAAACTTTCAACTTTTAACTTTTAACTGTATGAACTTCATTAATTTAAAAATGGCCTGGAGAAACATCTGGAGGAACAAACTTCGGAGTTCAGTGGTTATAATGGCCGTAACCATAGGTTTGTTTGGTGGTCTGGCTGCAACCGGAATAATGAAAGGGATGGTTGTGGACATGGTAAAAAACACCCTTGAAACTCAAGTATCCAATATTCAGATCCATAATAAAGATTTCATGGCTAACAAAGAAGTGAATTTCTTAATGAAAAATACTTCCGAAATCATTAGTAAAATAAAAACCGACCCAGTTGTTGCAGCAGTTAGCGAAAGGACAAAATCATTTGGCATGGCCTCCACAGCATCCAAAGGTATTGGAGTAATTATAAATGGTGTTGAGCCTGAAAATGAGAAAAAAGTAACTCAGCTATTTAATAAAATTGAAGAAGAAAATGGCACCTATTTTACATCTGACAAAAAGAACAGGATTATTATCAGTGAAAATCTTGCAAAAAAATTAAATGTAAAACTAAAATCGAAAATTGTAATTACGTTTCAGGATTATGAAGGAAACCTTACAGGTGCAAGTTTTAAAGTTGAGGGGATTTACAATACGCATAACAGCATGTTCGACGAACAAAATGTATTTGTAAAAAAAACAGACCTCGATAGGCTTTTGAATATGCCGGAAAATACCTCCCACGAAATTGCTGTTTTATTAAATGATTTTCAAGACACTCCGGAAACTGTTGAGAGAATAAAAAAGGCAGTTCCAAACTATTTAGTTGAAGGCTGGTACGACATCGATCCTTACCTTAAACTCACATCATCTTTAATAACTTATATGCTTTTCATTTTTATGTCGATAATAATGCTGGCTTTAGGTTTTGCAATTGTAAATACTATGCTAATGGTAATTTTAGAACGAACCAAAGAGTTAGGAATGATAATGGCAATTGGGATGAATAGGTTTAAAGTTTTCAAAATGATAATGTTTGAAACAAGCATGCTTGCAGTTGTTGGCGGAATTGTTGGAATAGTTGTTTCTATTTTGTTTACATGGCATTTTGGAAATGTAGGCATCGATATCTCAGAGGTTGCACAAGGATTTGAGTCGTTGGGTTACAGTTCGGTAATGCATCCTGTTTTAGAATTGATAGATTATATTGAAGTAATTATAATGGTGATAATAACAGGTATAATTGCATCTATTTTTCCTACAATCAGAGCATTGAAAATGAAGCCTGCTGAGGCGGTGAGGGATTAAGTATAGAAAGAGGAAATGCAATAATGCTTAAATGCTACAATGCGATAATGTAAAAATTTGGAACAATTAATTCAAATAACTAACTACCACCAAAATGACTGAAAAAGAAATATTCATCGAAAAGATGAAAATAAAAACTAAAAAGTTTGCCGTAGATATAATTGAATTTTGCGAATCCTTAAAAACTTGTAAAGCATCAGGAGTTATTACTTACCAACTTGTAAAATCATCCTCATCAACAGGGGCAAACTACAGAGCAGCCTGCAAGGCAAGATCAAAAAATGAATTCTTTAGTAAGATTTGTATTGTAGTTGAGGAAATAGATGAATCAGAATATTGGCTGGAGGTAATAGCAGACGCAAAACTTTCTAACAATAAAAATGAGCTTTTAAGGCTTCATAAAGAAGCGAATGAAATAAATAAGATCATGTCGAAGGCAAAAGATTCAACCTATAAAAAAAAATAATAATAATATTTTCACATTTAAGCATTTAAGCATTGTAGCATTTAAGTATTGTAGCATTTAAGTATTTTAAAAATGAAAGTTATAGAAACAAAAGAATTATTCAAAACCTATACCGAGACAGAGGTAGAAGTAAAAGCCGTTAACGGAATTAGTTTGTCGTTTACAGAAGGTGAATTTGCGGCAATTGTTGGCCCATCGGGCTGTGGCAAAACAACATTGCTAAATTTATTGGGTGGCTTGGATAAACCTACTTCAGGATCAATAATTATTGACGGCAAGGATATTAGTTCTCTATCCTCAAGGCAAATGATCGATTTCAGGATGAATAATATTGGGTTTGTATTTCAAGCCTACAATCTAATCCCGGTTTTAACGGCAAAAGAAAATGCTGAATTTATCATGAATCTGCAAAAAAAACCAAAAGCAGAAAGGGAAGCCCGCATTAGCGAACTTTTTAAGGCTATAGGAATTGAAGGAAAGGAAAACATACGACCCAGCCGACTTTCGGGTGGACAGCAGCAGCGCGTAGCTGTGGCAAGGGCACTGGCCTCCAAACCTAAGTTTATTTTAGCCGATGAACCAACGGCAAACCTCGACAGTAAAGCCACAACCGAATTACTCGACATAATGCGTAAACTGAATGAAGAGGAAAACATAACCTTTATTTTTGCAACCCATGACCAGCGCGTAATTGACCGTGCCAAACGTATTATTAATTTAGACGATGGCATAGTGGTTAAAGATGAAACAGAAGTTGTTTAAAGACTAAAAAATGAAACAGAAAACTGAAAAAATGATTTCCACTTATCCCATCTTGAGAGGGGAATCAGGCCTGCCTGCACAAAGCCGTTTCGGCGGAGGCAGGGGTGTGTCAATTAAAATCCAATCAATTTTTCAGTTTTTCAACCAAATTAAATAACAACTTCATAATGTAATTATTTTGCTTTAAAATGTTAAAGAATAAAACATCTGGTAAATCTTTAAGAAAGTTGTTGATTACAGCAACACTTATCTTTCTGGGCTTTAATAGCATTGCGCAAAGCGAACAGGAAAAACCCAGAAATTGGTCACTGAATGGTTATGTAAAATTCATGCAAACCGTTTCGTTTCAGGAGATTGACAAAGACTGGATGACCGATAATTTAATTCATAATCGTCTAAACTTTAACTGGAATATTTCCAACAGTTTTACTTTTAATGCACAAATGCGCAACCGGATTTACTTTGGCGAAACTGTTACCAACTTTCCGGAATACCCCGAAATAATTAATCAGGAAAATGGATTCTTCGACCTTTCAGCAATTGTATTTGAGGGAAAATCAGTTTTTATGGCATCAACCTTCGACCGCTTTTATTTGGATTACAACATTAAAAATATTCAAGTTACACTTGGGCGGCAACGAATAAACTGGGGACAAACTTTTGTTTGGAATCCAAATGATCTGTTCAACTCCTACAGTTTTTTTGATTTCGATTACGAAGAAAAACCTGGTAGCGATGCCATTAGATTTCAGTTTTACCCCTCCTACTCCTCCAAAATCGACATTGTTGTTAAACTCGACAACAATAATAAAGTAACTGCTGCCGGTCTTTACCGCTTCAACAAATGGAGTTACGATATTCAGGTGCTTGGTGGATATTATAACGAAACTGACTATGTTTTGGGAGCCGGTTTTTCGGGAAGTTTGTTTAAAGGCGGCCTAAGGGGCGAAGCAAGTTATTTCCATCCAACCACTAACTTTAACGACACAACCGGAACTTTTGTGATGTCGTTGGCTTACGATTATACTTTTAAAAATTCTTTGATGCTTCAGTTTGAAGGCCTTTACAATGGATACGGAAAATCTTCGGGCGACTTTAATTTAATGGAGTTTTATTTTATGCAAATGTCGCCACAAAACCTTTCGTTAACCGAGTTTTCCTTTTTGGGACAAATATCTTATCCATTCACACCTTTGTTTAACGCAACATTCTCGGCCATGTACAGCCCAAATGATAACTCCCTTTACCTTGGCCCTTCAATAAATTATTCCCTCATGGAAAACTTCGAAATTTCAATCTACACCCAATATTTTACTAGCGAAACCCCTGTTGAGGAAGGTGGAAAAGGTGCTTTCCTGTATTGGAGACTTAAATGGAGTTTTTAGTTAAACCTTGAACAAATCAGTAAGCAAAATTTTAGCCCCTATAAAAAAAGATTATTTGTAATTATTATAAATAAAAAAAGCCGTAATTTCGCCCACCATTAAAAGAACATTCAACTTTCTTTTAATCAGTTATTTATCAATATTTTGAGTTTTGCTATGAAGTATCACATTGTTCAGTTGGGTTGTCAGATGAATATCTCTGACGGAGAGAGGGTGCAAAAGGCACTCGACGACATGGGTTTTGAAACAACTGAAAATGAGGCAGAAGCAAATGTACTTGGAATAATTGCTTGTTCTGTCAGGCAAAAAGGTATCGACAAAGTTTATTCGAGAGTTAGTAAATGGAATAAGTGGAAGCAAAAGAAAAATCTAATAACTTTTGTTTCGGGCTGTGTTCTTCCTTCTGACAAAGAACAGTTTTTAAAATTATTCGATCTGGTTTTTACCATGAGCGATTTACCTGAATTGCCCACAATGATCAGTCAGTATGGAATAGTAAGCCCTGCAGGAATGCAGACACTAGATGCAGGTTTGAAAGATCTGGTTTACGAAAACCCGACAAGTATTAATCCGGCAGAGTTTAGTTTAGCGGAAGCAAAAACCGAAACAGAAAAATCTTCATCTAAACTTATTAAAAATGAGAATATTGAAGAGTTTTGGCATATTATCCCAAAATATGGTTCCGGCTTTGAGGCCTACATCCCTATTCAAAATGGATGTGATAAATTCTGCACCTACTGCGCAGTACCTTACACAAGAGGGCGTGAAGTTTCAAGGCCATCGGGTGAAATATTAAAGGAACTTGAAAACCTGGTAAATCTTGGATATAAATCAATAACACTGCTTGGACAGAATGTAAATTCCTACGGCCTCGACAAAAAAGGTAAGGAAATTGGCTTTGCCGATTTGCTGGAAACAATTGGCAAGTTTGGAGACAAATCAGGGAAGGACTTTTGGCTGTATTTTACTTCGCCACACCCAAGAGATATGAACGACGAAGTACTAGAAGTGATTGCAAAATATAAATGTCTGGCAAAACAAATCCACATTCCGGTGCAGTCGGGCGACGATGATGTTTTGGAAAACATGAACAGAAATCATTCACTTGAGGAGTACAGAAAAATAATTCACAGCATTTGGAGAATTTTACCGGAGGCGACGATTTTTACTGATATTATTGTTGGCTTTGCTGAAGAAAACGATGAACAGTTTGCCAACACAAAAAAAATTATGTCGGAGTTTAAATATAATATGGCTTACATTGCTCAGTACTCACCACGACCGGGAGCGGTAAGTTCACGCTGGAAAGACACAGTTAGCAAAGATGTTAAAAAGCAACGCTACCACGAACTAACTCAAGAATTGATGAAATATTCGCTGGAATACAACAAAAATATGATTGGAAAAACCTATAAGGTGCTTGTTAGGGGAAAAGACCGTAAACAAGGTTTTTTATCGGCACTAACCGAAGGGAAAATAATTGTTCGCTTTGCTTCCGGCGATGAATCACTAATTGGAAAATACACCTTTGTTGAAATAACTTCTGCAGTTGCTTTTTCCACCGAAGGTGATCAGATTCTGATTAATAATAACAAACAATGATTAAGGTTGCGTTCAAAACCCTTGGCTGCAGGTTGAATTTGTACGAAACAGATTCAATAGCATCGCAGTTTTCAGTAAATAATTATGAAATTGTTGATTTTAGCGAAAAGGCTGATGTTTACGTTATTAACACTTGCACCGTTACTAACCAAAGCGACCATAAATCAAGGCAAGAAATCAAACGGGTTAAGAAAAAGAATAAAGATGCACTTACGGTTGTAACCGGATGCATGGCAACAAATTACAAAGAAAAACTTCAGGAAAACGAAGACATTGACTATGTAATTGACAACGACCACAAAACCACGGTTTTCACTGTAATCGACTCACACCAAAAAGGTGAGATTATTTCGCCCGATAATTTTGAGAAAAACCTTTTTGGCTACGATGCTGCCAAAGACACGCTGCATACCCGTAGTTTTATAAAAATACAAGATGGCTGCAATAATTTCTGCACTTTTTGCATAATCCCAAAAGTACGTGGCAGAGCCACCAGCCGACCAGTGAGTGAGGTTCTGGAAAATATTAAAAAAGTAGTTAGTTATGGTTTTAAAGAAATTGTGCTAACAGGTGTTAATCTTGGAACCTATAAAGATGTAGATGTTGATTTTGAAAAACTTGTTGAAAAAATACTTGCCATCCCGGGAGATTTCAGGGTGCGAATTTCATCAATTGAACCCGATGGTTATTCAGAGAGTTTCTTCCGTTTATTCGAAAACCCAAAATTAACACCTCACATGCATATTTGTCTGCAAAGTGGATCGGAAACTGTTTTGAAGCGGATGAAACGCATGTACACTGCAAAAGAATTTGAAGAACTGATTGAAAAAGTTAAAGAACGTTTTCCTCACTTTAACATCACAACCGATGTAATTGTAGGCTTCCCTGGCGAAACTGAAGATGAATTCAATCAAACACTTGACTTTATCAAAAAAACTAAATTCGGGCATATCCACACATTTAAATATTCGCTCAGAAAAGATACCCGTGCCGAAAAGTTGCCCGATCATATTACGGATAAGGTAAAAACTACCCGTAGCGAAATAGTTAGAAAACTCTCAGAAGAACAACGATTAAAATACCGCCAGAGTTTTATTGGCAAACAACAAACTGTACTTATTGAAAGAATAGAAGCAGACGGATGGGCTTTTGGTCATGGCGAGAATTATATCCCAATAAAAGTAAAAAACACAAACATGAAGAAAAACCAATTCTATAAAGTTCTGGTAAAAAGTGTGGAAAATTCAGGCAGCGAACCTATTTTAATTTCCGAGTTAATTTAGCACAAAACATCTCAAAAGATTTACTAATTTGGCAAATCAAAAAATAAGTTTTGGCTAGCACATTTTTTTATATTAATATGCATCTACTCATTAATTTAAAAAAGAAATTATTTTTTTTATTACTGGCAATTAGTTGCACAGTATTATTTGCTACACCCAAACCTAGCAGCCCGGAATATTATAATTACGATAGTCTCTTATTGGTTTCTGAGAGTGACTCAGCCTACAGTATAAAAATTGAAAGCCTATTGCAGTTAGCCTCAATGCAATACCCCGAAAATACTCTTGAAGTTGCTATTAAAAGACAAGCCTTTTTGAACAAAGCAATATCACTGGCTGAGAATAGTTACAATCTTATTTTCCTTGCCAGTACAGCCGACAAGATAGGTGTTGAAAAACGAAACAAAGGCGAATACAATATTGCATTAATGCTTCATGAAACCGCTCTTGAAATATCTGAGAAACTTGGAGAAAAAAATCAAAGTTCCATTTATTGCAACAATTTGGGTGTCGTTTACCGACGAATAGACGATTACAGCAAAGCATTTGACTTTCACATAAAAGCACTTAAATATGCTGAGCAAAGCGAAAACAGAAGAAGTCAGGCAATAGCCATTAACAGTATCGGAAATATTCAGATAGCTTTGGGAAATTTAGATGAAGCACTCGAGTATTTTAGGGAAAGCCTCAAAATTGAAAAGGAACTCGACAACGACCTAGGCACAGCAATTAACCTAGATAATCTGGGAAATATCTATTATACAAAAGGAGAATATGAAAAAGCTCTTGAATACTACAATCTTTCACTAGGAATTAATAAGAGAATAAAATCGAAACGTGGTATTGCAATTTGTTATTCTGATTTGGGCAAAGTTTATCAAAAAATTAATGAGCCCGATAAAGCACTTCAGTATTTTTTAACTGCCTTGTCAATCAATCTTAATCAAAATGACAGGATATTTCTTTCCAGTTCATACTTAAACATTGGTAATATTTACATTGAGAAGGGGGACTACGAAAGGGCCCAATTAAATATTTTTAAAGCCTTGGAATTAGGGAAAGAAATTGGAGCAAAAGAAAATATTATGGAGGCAAATTATGCTTTGTTTGAAATAAATAAGCATTATCGTCAATACAAAACTGCACTTCAACACTACGATACTTATCACATTTACAAAGATTCTATTTTGAGCGTAAGTCTGCAAAAAGATATTGCCAGACTAAGAATCAGTTTTGAAAGCAAACGAAAGGAAGATTTGATTTCGATACTTGAACAACAATCAGAAATTGACCAACTTGTGATAAAACGGCAAAAAGTTAATAACTGGCTAATTATTAGTGCATTTATTATGGCTCTTGGAGTTGCCACATCTTTATCTTTTTTCGTTTATGCTAAAAATAAAATAAACAAAAAACTACAACTAAAAAACAGAAAAATTGATAAGGCCAGCCTTGAGTTAAAAAAATATGCAGATAAACTGATTGTTGCTAAAAAAGAAGCCGAACGTAGCAATAATATTAAAAGTGAGTTTTTAGCAAACATTAGTCATGAAATTAGGACACCTCTTAATTCTGTTATCGGATTCAGTGATCTTTTAGAAAAACAATGCATAAATTCAACTGAGAGTGAGTATTTGCATTCAATTCAAGTTTCTGCCAAAAGCCTACTTATTTTAATAAACGACATTCTTGATTTATCAAAAATTGAGGCAGGAAAAATTACCATTGAATACATGCCATTGATAGTTAGAGATTTGTTCAGCGAATTAGAAGTAATCTTTAAAAGCAAGGTGAAAAAGAAAAATATCGATTTGATTTTTTTAATCGATGAAAGTGTTCCCCAAACTATTAAATTTAGCGATTTAAGGCTTAGGCAAATAATGTTCAACCTTTTAGGAAATGCAATTAAATACACAGCAGAAGGTAGTATAACTGTAATTGTTGGAACAAAAAAAGGAAAAGCAGAAAACAAAATTGATTTGCTAATTGAAGTTAAAGACACCGGTATTGGAATACATAAAGATGAGCAGATAAACATATTTGAACCATTTTATCAAATTGATGATAAATTTGCAAAGCATGGAACCGGACTGGGACTTGCAATTACAAAGAAACTAATTGAAATATTAAATGGTTCAATTTCGCTACAAAGCACAGAAAATGTTGGAAGTGTATTTACAATTGCTTTTGCAGATGTTGAAATACTAAAACCGGAGGATAATTACAAACTCCAAACTGATGAAAGAGACATTCATTATGGTTTTTCCAATAATAAAGAAGAGTTAGTTTCCAACGAAATTGATTATGAAGATTTTGAAAATGATATCTTAAAAATTTCAATCGAACAGCCATCAATTCTTGACAAACTGAATACTTTATATAAAAAGGAATTCAGCATTGCAAAAGAAACAAAGATGTTTGATAAAATACTGATATTTAACAACTTATTTGATAATATTGCCAAGGAGGCAAATCATGCAAGACTAAAACTCTATTCATCCAATCTATCAATACTAATTGAACAATTCGACATTGAGGGTATTGATGCCTGCTTTGATAAGTTTGAGAATGCAATGAAAAAAACTCTTGAATCGTGAATAATACAAAACTAAATATTACTCTATCATTAGATAAGGATTTAAACTGGCTTAATAAACTAGTTATTTCTCTTATTAAATCACTTTCCGTTCTTGCTCTTCTTGTTTTAATTTCAAATCAAAACAAAGCATATTCCAATACCGACAGTTTGTTTTATTTTTTTCAAACTGACACTATTATGTCGGTAAATGAGAAGATATATTTAGCAGATTCCCTTACTGAAGTTTATGCAAAATCTGACCTAAAAAAATCTATTGAATGCGAAAGTGCCATTTATCATTATGCAAAATCAAATAATGATAAGATTAGAATGGTAAGGTCTTTAGAAAATATTTCGACTAAGCAAAACCGTGCCTGCGACTACGTGGGTGCCGACACTTGCCTTCGTATGCTTCTTTTTCTTTATGAGGAATCAGCAGAAAAAACAAAAATTGGAGATGTGGTTTATAATTTGGCAAGCAACTACTACGACTGGAGTAATTATGCTAAAGCCAATGAATATTTTATAAAAGCACAAGAATATTTTGTTCAAAATGGCGATAAACAGGGAATTGCCAAGAGTATGAAAGGAGAAGCTGTTGTGGTTTCTACCTGGGGTGATTATGAAAAAGCCATTGGGCTTATGCAGAATGCAAGAGACATCTATGGAGAAATTCAAGATGAACTTGGACTGGCTGGTATTTATTTAAGTCTGGGGGTTGTTATGCAGGAGTGGAATAAACTCGACCGTGCACTGGAGTATTACAATCAAGCCATTCAATATTATCATAGTAATGGACTTAAGGTAAACGAAGTTAATTTGCTATTGCATATTGGTGATATTTATTTATTAAAAGAAGAATATTATAGGGCAATTTCAACTTACCGAATGGCTCAAAGACTTGAGTTAGAAGTTAACCACAAAAAACTAAGATCGATAGTACTGAGCAATATTGGAGAAGCTTATTACCATTTAAACCAACTTGATTCGGCACTTTTTTATCAAACCAAAGCGCTTGTATTAAAAAATGAGGTAGGAGATAATAAACGTATAGCAATTTCCTATTTTGTAATTGGAAATATCTATTTAAAACTGAAACAAAACGACTCCTCTTTATTTTACTTGAATAAAAGTTTATTGCTAGCAAGAGATATTGGATTTAGGGATACTGAAATCGATGCTCTCGAATCGTTATCGGAATTATACAAATCAATGAACAATCTCTATCTTGCCTATGAGTTTTTAAAAAAACATCAGAAACTTAAAGAACTTACTTTTACTGAACATACCAACCATATACTTGAAGAACTAGCTGTTAAATACGAAGCCAAAAAAAAACAAACTGAGAATGAACTCTTAAAACAGCGCAATAATTTCCAGCAACTACAACTACAACAAGAACAAAACACAAAATTCTTTACAATAATATTTGCTTCGTTTATAATATTTATTGCATTTATTATTGTGTTCTTTATTAATCACCGAGTTAGGGAAAGCAAAAAAAACTTTACTATTCTAAGTAATAAAAATAAAGAAATCACAAAACAAAAAGAAGAAGTAAGTGTATTAAATCAGGATCTTGAAGAAAGCAGGGAAAGGTTTCGAGGCATTGTTAATAATGCTACCATTGGAATCTACCAAACCAATCCGCAGGGAGATATACTTTATGCCAACAAATACCTCATTAATACACTAGAGTTTGATAATTTTGAGTCGTTAAAACAAATAAACCTAAACAGTAAATACCACCCTACAAGGGGAGACTTCTTAAATCAAATAACTGAGGATGATGTAATTACTGGCAGGGAAGATGTTTGGAAAAAGGCCGATGGTTCGAATATGTATGTAATGGAAAGTGCCTGGGTTGTAAAAAATACAGATGGTTCGATTAAATACATCGAAGGTTTAGTTGAGGATATTACAAAACGTAAAGAAGTTGAATTAGCACTTAAAGACTCACAAAAGGATTTAAAAGAAACTAACAAAACATTAGTAAAGAAAAATAAACAAGTAGAAAAAAGCAGGGTTAAAGCGGAAAAAGCTCACAAAACAAAAAGTGCATTTTTGGCAAATATAAGCCATGAAATACGTACTCCCATGAACTCAATTATTGGCTTTACCGAACTTCTTCTTGGAATTGAAAAAGAATCAAAAAAGAAAAGTTATTTAAACGCAATCGATTCGAGTAGCAAGAACCTCCTATCATTAATCAACGATATTCTTGATCTATCAAAAATTCAGGCTGGTAAGTTGAAATTAAACTATGAACCAATTTCATTGCTAACAATTTTTAACGAAATCGAACAAATATTTTCTCTGCTTGTTAAAAGCAAGGGAATTCAATTTATTATCAACATCGACAACAAACTCCCTGAATACCTGAATATTGATGGGGTACGTATTAGACAGATATTGTTGAATATAATTGGCAATGCAATTAAATTTACCAACAAAGGATACGTTAAGGTTGATGTAAATATTAAACCTAGCAACAAAAATACCAACAAAATAAATCTTGAAATTGTAATTTCCGACAGTGGTCCGGGAATATCGAAAAAAGATCAATCACTTATTTTTAGTGCTTTCAGTCAGAGCGAGAATCTATTGGATAAAGACTATGGTGGAACAGGACTGGGTTTATCAATAACCAAGCAACTTGTTGAGTTAATGGATGGCAATCTTAAACTTGACAGCAAATTGGGCGAAGGAAGTATTTTCACAATTTCAATTCCAGGAGTTGCGGCAATCAGAGTGAAAAAAATAATGGAAGAAGGAAAAAAACAACAAACTATTTTTCTTGAAGAAAAAAAGGATTTTATTCTTCCACCCTACTACCAGCAATTTGACCTAAGTGATGTTAATAATCAAATAGAACTTGAATTAAATGAACAACTTGGATCATTGTTCTCTGAAATATCTTCAAATAGAATTATTAGTGATATTCTCAGATTCGCAGAAAAGATTGAAAAATTTGCTAGTTCTTCAAATATTGAAGGACTCCATCTACTTTCGCTGAAGTTGAAACAAGCATGCGAAAGATTTGAAATAGAAGAAATTGAATCAATATTAATTATCCTTAAACCTATTTTTAATGGAAAGTAATTCTGAAAAAAAGAGACCCTCTTATAAAATTTTAGTTGTAGATGATGTTGCAAGAAATATCCAAATACTTGGAAATATTTTATCATCCAATGGATTTCAAATTGCTTACGCCCAAAGTGGCCAACATGCTTTAAACATTGTTAAAAAGCAAGATTTCGATTTAATACTCCTGGATATTATGATGCCGGAGATGGATGGGTATGAGGTTTGCAAAAGGCTCAAACAAGATGAAGAAACATCTGAAGTACCAATAATTTTTTTAACCGCCAAAGCTGATATGGAAAGCATAGTAAAAGGTTTTAAAATCGGTGGACAAGATTATATTACAAAACCCTTTAATTCGGCCGAACTTCTTGCACGGGTAAACACTCACATTTTATTGCGCGAACAGAAAAACCAATTGAAGCAAGTTAACACTCTGCTTGAACAAAAAGTTGAAGAACGAACTGCCCAACTAAAAAAAGCCAATATTCTTCTTAAAAAACTTGATCATACAAAAAGCGATTTTCTCTCCATTATTAGCCACGAGTTACGAAGCCCTCTTAATGGTGTAATTGGCTTAACCGATCTTTTGGATAATACCTTGATGGATACCAGCCAACAGGAATACGTCAATCACTTAAAAGAAGTATCGGAACGACTTGTAAGGTTTTCGGATATGGCACTTTTGATTACCAGTCTGAGAATTGACAAATATCAACCTGATTTTCTTTCTGTCTCGGTAAACCATTTGGTTGAAAGTGGAATAACCCAATTTAAAAAATTGAACAAAGAACCAAAGTTGAATATCAATTTCATAGCAAATGAAACTAAACCCTTAATTTTTGCCGATTCAGATTTAATTAGACAATGTTGCATTTTAATAATTGACAATGCGGCAAAATTTGCAGGTAAAGACAAGCCTATCGACATTTCTGTAAACTCATCTGAATCCAGAGTTTCAATTGAAATAAAAGATTCAGGTCCAGGCTTTTCTAAAGAAGCCCTCGAACATTTATTTGAACTTTTTGGTGCCGGCGACATCCTTCATATTGAAGGTACCGGCCTTTCGTTGGCTGCGGTTAAACTAATAATGAATATGCATTCGGGCAATATTGAGGCAATAAACAGCGAAGGTGCCGGCGCAATTGTCAAACTTCATTTTGATTTATTTAAAGACTAAGCATAATTAATTATCTTTGGCCTTCAAAAGAAAATAAAAATAGTCTTAAAATATTGATTATGAATTTATTAGAAGGAAAGACCGCTCTGATTACAGGTGCAGCACGTGGTATTGGAAAAGCAATTGCCATTAAATTTGCCAACGAAGGAGCAAATGTGGCATTTACCGATTTAAACTACGATGAATACATGCAGGCAACTGAAAAAGAATTGAATAGCATGGGTATTAAAGCAAAAGGTTATGCTTCAAATGCTGCCTCATTCGACGATAGTGATAAACTCATTAACGATGTTGTAAACGACTTTGAAAGAATAGATATTTTAGTGAATAATGCAGGCATTACCCGCGACAATCTATTAATGCGCATGCAGGAAAAAGACTGGGATATGGTTTTAACTGTAAACCTTAAATCTGCCTTTAACCTCACCAAGGCTGTTCAAAGGGTAATGATGAAACAAAGAACAGGATCAATTATTAACATGAGTTCGGTTGTGGGAGTTAGCGGAAACGCTGGTCAGTCAAACTATTCTGCTTCAAAAGCAGGAATGATTGGTTTTACAAAATCGATTGCTCAGGAAATTGGTTCGCGTGGTATCCGCTGCAATGCAATTGCCCCAGGATTTATTGAAACTGAAATGACACACAAACTTAAAGAAGATGTTAGGGAAGCATGGATAAAAACCATCCCTTTGCGTAGATCTGGCAAACCTGAAGATGTGGCAAATGTAGCAACATTCCTTGCCTCCGACCTGTCTTCTTATGTTTCAGGTCAGGTTATAAATGTTTGTGGTGGAATGGATACCTAAATCATAAAAACACAAAAATATCAGTTCCACTTTAGGAGAAGTACAATTTATCAAATAATCTGGTTCTTATATAATATTGCAATTTGGGGAAAATGGAGTGATGGAGTAATGATTTTCAAACCAGCACTACTATACACAAACACTCCAACACTCCAATTTTAAATATTGCTTTAAATCACATTTTCACATATTATTAGATCAATTTTTTATGACGATTCCGGGTTAATAAAATTATTACAGGTAATCGGTTTTAATTGGTTGCCTGTTTTTTTATTTTTGTAAAAAAAAGAAGTGATAAACCAGTTTAACATAGAGTATCCCATTTGGACCTTGCTATTACCAATTGCAGTTGGTGTGCTGTATGCTCTTTTGCTTTATTTTAAGAATAGGAAAAACAAATTATCTGCCCCATGGACAGTTTTGCTTTTTGTTTTAAGATTTTCAAGCACTGCTCTTATTGCTCTTTTATTGCTTGCGCCTTTTATAAAGACCACAAAAAAGCATATTCAAAAGCCAAGATTAATTGTGGCTGTCGACAATTCGAAATCGATGATTTACTCATCTGATTCAACTTTTTTAACTAAAAACCTCACTTCAGACTTAACTGAACTTGAAGATGCTTTGAGTAATAAATACGAAATTGACAGATTACTGTTTGGCAAAAGTGTAAAGCCTTTGGATTCGGTTAATTTTAATGAAGATGGTTCCGACTATTCAAAATTATTTGCCTACGTAAATGAGCATTATCAGACCAACGAAATTGAAGCAATGATTCTGGTTGGTGACGGAATTTTCAATAGAGGAACCGATCCTGTTTATGCCTCTTCAAATATTAGTTTTCCCGTATTCTCAGTTGTTGTTGGCGACACAGTAAAAAAGCCTGATCTTAAGATAAATGACATTAGTTATAACAGTTTGGTTTACCTTAATGAGAACATGCCAATTGAAGTAAACTTCACAGCCAATGGCTTAAAAAACCAAGCAATGACTATTAATATTTTTATGGGCAGAGACTTACAAAAAAGTAGGAAAATAACAATCGACAAAAATGAGTTGAACAAAACTGAGCGTTTCGACCTTAAGGCAAATACTCCCGGTAAACACAGACTTAGGATTGAACTACAAATTGATACAGAGGAAGCAAACAAAGCCAATAACTATAAAAGTGTTTTTACCGATGTTTTAGATGCCCGGCAGAAAATCCTTATCCTTGCAAACTCGCCACATCCCGATGTTTCAGCATTGAGGCAGGCTATCTCTGGCTTTAAAAATTATGAGGTAGATATTGCATATCCAGGAGATAAAAATATTACTCTTAATACTTATAGTTTAGTTGTTCTACATCAGTTACCTTCCATAAAATATTCAATACCAAATATTTTAAGTGAGATTAATAAACAAAAAATGCCTGTTTTGGCAATTATTGGTGAGCAAACAAAACTTAATGCTGCATTCAGATTTTTTGGGAAAACGGGCTATAATTCAGCCATGAGGAGTTTTGAAAATAGCATGGCTACTTTTAACCAAAACTTCCCGCTTTTTAATATCGATGATATTGACATCACCCTTATGGAAACATTGCCACCATTGAAAACACCACTTGGGAATTACAAAAATGTAGATCCTTCGAATGTTCTGGCATGGCAACAAATTAACAGCATTAAAACAAATTTTCCTTTGATTTATTTCACCGAGCAGGAAGAGCGAAAAAGTTGTATTGTTTTGGGCGAAGGGCTTTGGTTGTGGAGAAATTATAATTTTCTTGAAAAATCTAACTTTAATTCTTTCGACAACCTGATTGGAAAAACAGTTCAGTATTTGATGGCCAAAGCCGACAAAAGATATTTTAGGATAAAAAATAAAGGTGAGTTCAATTCAACTGATAAAATAGAATTGCAGGCTGAACTTTATAATAAATCGTACGAACCAATTAAGGGTGCTGAAATTGGTTTAAAAGTAACTAATGAAAAAGGGGAAACCTTTGATTATGTTTTCAACTCATTGGGCAATTCCTATAAACTTGAACTAAACAAAAGAACACCGGGAGTTTATAAATATGTTGCAAAAACAACCTATAACAATGAGGCCTTTACCGAAAAAGGTGAATTTGTAATTGTAAAAAGAAATCTTGAAGCTCAGCAACTAAAAGCAAATTATAATTTGTTGTTTAAAATTGCAGAAAGAAATAATGGAGGAATGTTTCAGTTGGAAAACATTATGACAATTAAGGAGGCCTTAAACGAAAATGAAGTCAAAAGCAGGATTTCCTACTCACAAACCTATTCAGGCTTAAATAATATCCCATTAATACTTGTATTTATAATTTTGCTGCTAACAGCAGAATGGGTTTTAAGAAAATACCTTGGCTCCTATTAGTATCATTTAATGTTGGATATTGAGACTGCTTCGTTCTGCCTGTTTGCTCTAACGTCATTGCGATGACGAGGGACGAGGAAGAAGCAATCTCTAAATATCATCATTAGATTGGTTTAACTTTAGAAAAAAATAACGAAAATGGAAACAACTATATTTTGGATAATCATTGCAATTATTATTTTCGATTTTGGCTTTGAGAAAACTCTTGATTACCTAAACATCAAGAATCTAAAAGATGAACTGCCCGAAAAACTAAAAAATATTTACGATAGTGAGAAGTATAAAAAGTCGCAGCAATACGAACGGGTAAGCACAAAGTTCTCTTTAGTGAGCAGCCTGTTTTCGCTCGTACTAATTCTGCTAATACTTTTTGCGGGTGGCTTTACAATCCTCGACGAGTTTGTAAGAAGTGTGTCAGAAAATATTTACTTTAAAACACTTTTGTTCTTTGGAGTTTTAGGAATTGTTTTCGATATCCTCTCACTACCATTTCAAATTTACGGAACCTTTGTAATCGAAGAGAACTTTGGCTTTAACAAAACCACAGTCAAAACTTTCATTTTCGACAAACTAAAATCGTGGGCAATTTCAATTTTAATTGGAGGTGGACTTATTAGTTTTATTTTGTGGTCGTGGATTGCAATGGGCGATTTATTTTGGCCCATAGTTTTTGGAGGGCTCTCAATCTTTATGATTTTTATGGCCATGTTTTACACTCAACTTATTGTACCACTATTCAATAAATTAACTCCTCTTGAAGAAGGCAGTCTGCGTAATAAAATTGAAGACTTTGCTCAAAAAACCGGTTTTAAATTAAAAAATGTATTTGTAATCGACGGATCAAAACGAAGTACCAAGGCAAATGCCTATTTCAGTGGACTTGGCCCCAAAAAGATGATTGTTTTATACGACACATTAATCAATGATTTAACAGAAGATGAGATAGTTGCAGTTCTGGCGCATGAAGTTGGACACTACAAACACAAGCATATTTACAAAGGCCTGGCAATGTCGCTATTGCAAAGTGCCTTAATGCTTTTTCTTTTGTCGCTGGCACTAAAGCATCCCGAACTCTCCACTGCAATTGGAGGAGTTGATGGAAGTTTCTATATGGGAATTGTGGCCTTCGGTCTTTTATATTCACCAATTTCTTTTTTAAGCGGAATGTTCTCAAATATCTCTTCGCGCAAATACGAATACGAGGCTGATGCCTTTGCTGCACGCTTTGCAAGCGGAACTAATTTGATGAATGCCCTTAAAAAACTATCGGTAAACAACCTGAGTAATCTAACTCCACATAAATTATATGTATTCTTTAACTATTCGCATCCTACCCTTTTACAAAGAGAAGAAGCAATGAAATAAAAATCACAGATTCTATTCCTTAATCACTTTAAATTCTTGTATTGTATTGTTTTGCTCTATCCTCAAAATGTACCATCCAACATTAAAATGCGAAATATCTAGAGTTTTAATCGTGCCGTTTGATTCGGTTCGGAAACATTGATAACCCCTTGCATCAATTAATGTAATTCGGTGCAGCCTTGCATTAACAAATTCAATATGCAGTTTACCTGTTGTTGGGTTTGGATAAACTTTGATATTTGCACTATTCACTTCACTTATTGCCACAGGGATGAGAATATAATCAACTTTTGTTTCGGTATCGCTTCCTCCCGGCCCAGTTGTGGTTAACGAAACTGTAAAATTTCCGGGGGTCTCATAAATATTGGAAGGGTTTTGCTCATCAGAAGTGCTGCCATCCCCAAAATCCCACAACCAACTGTCCGCCACTCCTGTCGATTCATCGGTAAACTGTACGTTTAGTGGGGCTTCACCTGTTTGCGGATCGCCACTAAAACCAGCAATTGGCGCTGCTTCGTTTACCGTAATAAAATCGATTTTGGTTTCTGTACCAGAACCACCATCACCAGTTACAGTTAAACTGACTGTATAATCACCAGCTGTAGTATAAGTATTCATTGGGTTTTGTTCGTCAGAGGTGTTTCCATCGCCAAAATCCCAATCCCAAGAATTTACATTTCCGCTAGATGCATCAGTAAACTGAACATCGAGAGGAACATCACCTGAAGTAGGATCACCATCGAAATCTGCTACCGGAGCAGCTTCATCTACTACTATATAATCTACTTCAGTTTTGGTGTCAGTACCACCAGGACCTGTAACTGTGAGAATTACGGTATAAGTACCGGCAGTATTATAGGTGTAATCAGGGTTTTGCTGGGTGGATGAACCACCGTCGCCGAAATCCCAATCCCAACTATCAATAGTTCCTGTAGATTCGTCAGTAAAAATCACAAACAACGGATTTATTCCACTAGAAGGATTTCCACTAAACTCAGCTATTGGAGGGGCAGGAGTAGTTACAGTAATATAATCAGTCAGAGTTTTTGTATCGCTACCACCGGGCCCGCTTACAGTAAGTTCTACTGTATATGTTCCGGCAGTATTGTAGGTATTGCTCGGATTCTGTCCATCGGACGTATTCCCATCTCCAAAATCCCAGGCCCAGGTATCAATGCTTCCGGAAGATTCATCAG
>JAOZNY010000396.1 GCA_029933565.1 Bacteroidales bacterium | reverse complement strand
TACCGTTACCAATTCCTTTGTCGGTAATTTTTTCACCAAGCCACATTACAAACAGAGTACCCGCAATGAGTATTACTGTTGACGAAACCCAGAAGAATAAACTTGGGCTTGTAATGGCAGGGTTGAAAGGGGTGATAGCCTCAGACGGTAATTGCGAAACTAGGTTTGCAATATAACTAGGAGCCTGAAGGCCAACTATTACTACAGTAAGGTATCGTGTTATCTGATTGATCTTACGTCTGCCGCTTTCACCTTCTCTTTGCAAGCGTTGGAAGAATGGTATTGCCATTCCTAACAATTGTATTACAATTGATGCTGAGATATAAGGCATAATTCCCAATGCAAATATCGATGCATTAGAAAATGCACCTCCTGAGAACATGTTCAATAATCCCAATAACCCATCGCTGGTTTGATTTTGAAGGTTTGAGAGCATTCCTGGGTCAACACCCGGAATAACTACATACGATCCTAACCTATAGATAAGTAATATACCCAAGGTATAGAGAATACGATTACGTAGTTCCTCAATTTTATTAATATTCCTTATGGTTTCTATTAACTTCTTCATTAAGATTTAGATTTTTGTGGCTTTACCTCCCTTAGATTCAATGGCTTCGGTTGCTGATTTTGAGAATGCATGAGCACTAACTTCAACTGTTGCTGTAAGTTCGCCCGTTCCTAAAATTTTAATCAACTCTTTTTTATTTACCAGTCCATTTTCAATAAAAACTTCCGGTGTGAAAGATGTAATTTTCTTTTCATCGGCCATTTTCTGAATAACTTGTATGTTTATACCGTGATATTCTTTACGGTTAATATTTTTGAAACCAAACTTAGGTACTCTACGGTACAATGGCATCTGTCCACCTTCAAAACCGAGTTTTCTTTTGTACCCCGATCTTGATTGTGCACCTTTATGACCTTTGGTGGCTGTATCGCCATGTCCAGAACCCTCACCTCGTCCGATGCGTTTTCTGTTTTTTGTAGAACCCTCTGCAGGTTTAAGATTACTTAAATCCATTGTATAATATTTTTAAATTTCTTCAACCTTCACTAGGTGATTGACTTTATGAATCATACCCAAAACCTGAGGTGTTGCCTCATGTTCAACTGGCTGATTTAATTTCTTTATGCCAAGTGCTTCAATTGTCCTTTTCTGACGAACAGGCCTGTTAATTGCACTTATTATTTGTGTGACTTTTAATTTCTTCATTTCTCTTTCGTATTATCCGTTAAATACTGTATCGAGTTCCACACCACGAATTTCAGCCACTGTATAAGGGTCTCTCATTTTAGTAAGAGCATCAATTGTTGCTTTAACAACTGAGTGTGGGTTTGATGAACCTTTTGATTTAGCAAGTACATCTTTTACACCAACACTTTCCAAAACAGCACGCATTGCACCACCGGCAATAACACCAGTACCCGGTGTTGCTGGTTTAATAAAAACTCTAGCTCCACTATACTTTCCAGTTTGTTCGTGAGGAAGTGTACCCTTCAGCACTGGAACTTTTATAAGGTGTTTCTTAGCATCATCAATACCTTTTGCAATGGCAGCAGTTACTTCTTTTGCTTTTCCAAGACCGTGGCCTACTACACCATTTTCGTTACCAACAACAACGATTGCCGAAAAACTGAATGTACGACCACCTTTTGTTACTTTGGTTACTCTTTGAATGCTTACCAGTCTATCTTTAAATTCGATTTCACTGGATTTAACACGTTTTACGTTTGCGTTTGACATTTTCCTTAAAATTTAAGTCCTTCTTCCCTGGCAGCTTCAGCAAGTGATTTTACTCTGCCGTGATA
>JAOZNY010000395.1 GCA_029933565.1 Bacteroidales bacterium | reverse complement strand
AGTATATTAATACAGCACTGATTATTAAAATAATAAATTTCTTCATAACATAAATTATTAAAAATTAAAGAAATAATCCATATACACATCAATATGCCTATTAGTAGTTCCGTAGGGCAAATTCTCCTTTAGTTTGTCTTTTAAACTAGAAAGGCCATAAGAATGCTTTAAAATATCGTTTTCAAAGTCATAAATTTCATAACCAAATATCTGATCATAAGGGTAATCATCATCTCCTGCAGGATAGATATAGCCATTATTATTATTTACAAAAGGTATTCCGGGGTATCCAACCGTAATTACATAACAGTTAGCTCCATCAAAATAAGTGTCGGGTACATTACACTCACAATCACAAGTACCCTGGGGGGTATAATATAAATAATAATTATCATTACTTGTATAAATAAAAACTTCTTCCAGATATGGTGCAGATATTACATGACAGTTTGATCCATCAAATGACCCGCCTTTTGGGCAGCGGTTAGATGGAAAAGACACACCTTTAATTAGTGATTGATTATAGTCCTCAAATAAATCAATAAATAAAGGTGTATAGACTTCGCTATAACCGCTAGTATACCATTGCATATTGTCTCCATTATATTTATATGGACTAACATCAGGATCATCATAATCACTTATTCCCAACTCATTATACTCAATTTTGGTAATATACCATTCAACACAATTTGCCCAACTTTCAGGAATTATTCTGGTATCAGACTTAATAACGAATTCATATAAATAAGTCAGTTCACCAATCAACGAAATATGTGATGCATGCCCCAGTTCATGTACAGTTGTACTAAACAATACATTTGTTGGATAATACGACATATCGTATGGGTTTTTACCCCATATAAAAATATTAGGTATGCCCGGAAGTGCTGCAATATATGCTTGCCAATAATTACCAATATTCATCCCTGCTTGATCTCCTGCATCATCAATATACGCCATTTTAATAGGTGCCAAAACACCAGGGCGTTTTAAACCTCCAATATCTTTATAATGGTATCGGTTAGCTCCACGGAAAATAGTTGCAAAGCGTATTGATTTTTCATTAGCCCCTATATTTAGGTTCCAATTACCTGTTTTCTTTGGGCCGTTGTAAATTGCCTGAAACCAGATACCATTTGTAACATAAAACCGAGGGGTACTCCATTTTAAACTATAGTTGCATTTTCTTTTAAAGGTTTTGCTCATATAGTAATATCCATTTGCATCAGTTCTGTCGGTATAAACTATAAACCACCTTCTTGCCCTTACCTTAACATTTTCGACAGGTATGAAATCAACAATTACGTTATCGTAAACTTTAATAGTACCTTGTGGGTTGTATTTAGTCCATAATGTAGATTTTGTTGTATTGGTGTCTGCCTCATAATTGCCTGTAAGAATTAATGCCTCATCTATAAGAAAATCAAGAGTTGTATCGTTTAAACTGTTAGTAAAATACGGTGTAATTTCGGGAATACAAAGATTGGATAAAACCTGGCTTGTAATATTTGGATTGGGTGTATAGTTAATATCAACTGCCGCATATTGAAAAGTTGGCACACTGTCGGGCAAGGAAGGGTCGTGATAATAGACACCGCCTTCACCAATAATTTCGTAATCGAGCGGATAGGAGAAAAATTCAACAGTTGTATCTTCCATCATTTTCGCATATTGCTCACCATCCGAAGGTGAAAACTTCATATATTTATGTGTGGCCGAAATGGTAATGTTTAGAATCGATTCTCCATACCTTTGCTTTATAATATTGTAGGCTGCCTGCATGTTTGCCACGGTATAGGGGTTTTGTAA
>JAOZNY010000394.1 GCA_029933565.1 Bacteroidales bacterium | reverse complement strand
ATGATTTTAAACCTTTGCAAGGGTAAATGAAAAAGTAGTTCCTTCACCCTCGTTACTGCGTACTGAAATTGTTTGTTGGTGAGCTTCGATAATATGTTTAACTATTGCCAAGCCGAGGCCTGAGCCACCTTTGTCGCGGGAACGACCGGCGTCGGTACGGTAAAATCTTTCAAAAACACGCATTAGGTTTTCTTCGTGTATTCCTACGCCGTTGTCTTTTATTTCAATCAAATAGTTGTCGTGAAAGTCGTAAAAGGAAATAGTAACTTTAGAACTCTCTTTGTCGGTATATTTTATTGCATTGTCAATTAGGTTTATGAGCACCTGACGAATACGTTTTTTATCGGCTTTGGTATTAATTGTTTTGTTTTGAGGGACATTTATCACAAGTTCCGTTTTGTTTTCATTTGCTTTCATCTCTAAAAAATCGAAAACTTCTCGGGTGAGCATATTGAGGTCGAATTTTTCGGGTTTCAGTTTGAGTTCCCCTGCTTCCAGTTTCGAAATATATTCAAGATCATCGACCAGTGCAATCATCCTGTTGATGCTTTTTTCAGTTTTCTGAAGAAATTTTCGATTGATATTTTCGTCTTCTAAACCACCATCGAGTAATGTAGAAATGTAGCCCTGAATATTAAAAATAGGAGTTTTCAACTCATGTGAAAGGTTACCAATAAAATCACGTCGGTAGTCTGCACCTTTTTTAAGTTCTTCAATTTCTTCTTCTTGCTCTTTTCCCCAATCAATTACAACTTGGTTAACAATATCGAGTACGTCATCTGACTGTATGTTTTTTCTTATCTTTTTTTCTTTTTTCTTCGACCGCATAATACCTATTGTACGGTATATTAATTTTACCTTATTGTAAATAAACTTATTTATTGAATAATTTATACTGAAGTAAGAAAGGCTAAAAACAATAAATGTGAGTAATACTCCGGGGATTATGGGTATTTGATTATACCAAAATCGAAGGGTAAAATAAGTAAGTGCAAAAATCAGGCTAATGATTAATGAGTTGTAAAAAGCGATATTTCGAGGACTGGAACTAATCACTTTTCTTCAAGTTTGTATCCAATCCCTTTGATTGTCTTAATGAAATCGTCACCAATTTTTTCACGTATTTTCCTAACATGAACATCGATGGTGCGGTCGCCTACAACAACATCGTCGCCCCACACTTTAGTGAATATTTCATCGCGTGTAAACACTTTGTTTGGTGTTGATGCAAGAAGTCGAAGGAGTTTAAATTCTTTTCTAGGAAGTATAATTTCTTTCCCTCCCAAAGTAACTTTAAACTTCTCCTGATTAATTGTCAGGTTTTTAATCTCAATTACATTTGGAGATTCTTGTTTTGTTGACCGTCGCAAAAATGCACTTATTCTACTTACAAGAACCTTTGGCTTAATGGGTTTCGAAATATAATCATCGGCTCCAGCACCAAAACCTGCAATCTGTGAGTAGTCTTCTGAGCGTGCAGTAAGAAAAATAATCAGGGTTTCATCCAGCGAGGAAATCTTCCTGATTTCTTCAACTGCAGTTATCCCATCCATTTTTGGCATCATTACATCCATAACAATCAGATGGGGCAATTCCTTTTTTGCCAGTTCAATGGCTTCAATTCCATTTTTCGCAGTAAACAACTGAAAGCCTTCCCGTTTAAGATTATAACTCAGGAATTCAAGTATGTCTTCATCGTCATCAACCAGCAATAATTTATATTTGGTATTATCCATTTGCATGTTTTAATTCCATCAACGAAATTAAAGTATTTTATTGCTGATAGAAAGTTTAGCATTAAGAAATTGTTAAAT
>JAOZNY010000017.1 GCA_029933565.1 Bacteroidales bacterium | reverse complement strand
TGGAAGGTGCACGCGATATTATGTCGGCGGCATTGGTGGTAGGGCTGGCAGGTGGTATTTTGGTAATACTTGAAAACGGTAAAATTATCGATACAATTTTGAACTCTGTTGCAGATTCAATGGCAGGTATGGGTAAGTTGGGTACAGTTAGTGTAATGTACGTAATTCAGAATTTTATAAATATTATTATCCCTTCAGGTTCAGCTAAGGCAGCACTTACAATGCCTGTAATGGCACCTTTTTCCGATTTGGTAAACCTTAGTCGTCAGGCAACAGTTATGGCATTTCAGTTTGGCGATGGCTTTACAAATATGATAACGCCAACATCAGGAGTTTTGATTGGGGTACTTGGTGTTGCAAAAATCCCCTACGACAAATGGGTAAAATGGATAGCACCATTTATGCTTGTGCTGATTATTCTTGGTTGGTTGTTACTAATTCCAACTGTTACCATGAATTTGGATGGGTTTTAAGGGATAGTACACTGATTTAACTGATTGGACTGATTTGTTATGATTCTTTTTTATCAGTTTAAATCATAAGAATCAGCGTATCATTAATCAGGGAAATCTGTAAAAATTCCGTCAAGCCCTATCTTTTTCATTTTTAACCTATCTTCTTTAGTATTAACTGTATAAGCATAAACTTTATAGCCCATTGAATGGATCTGGGTAACAATTTTCTTGTTAAAAGAATTGAAATCAGCATTTATGGAATAGGCATTTAAAGCCGAAGCCGTTTCATTAAAATTATTAGGAATATCTTCGTATAAAACTCCAATCCTGATCTCTGGCATAAGTTTTTTAAATGCAAACAATTCATCATGATTGAAAGATGAAATCAAAAAATCATATGTTTGCCAGTTATTATTTTCAATAAAATTACTAATTATTTTTGCTGCTGGCTGTGCAATTGCCTTTCCCTTAAGTTCGATATTGACAACAGTCTTCTTGTCAATAGTATCCAGTACTTCGTCTAAAGTTGGTATTTGCTGCCCCTTCCCAGCATCAAGTTTTTTTACTTCTGTGAGTAATGTTTCTATAACTAATCCTGTGCCGTTTGTAGTCCTTTCCAGAGTGAAATCATGGATTACAACTACTTCTCCCGATTTGCACAATTGTACATCAAATTCAATCATTTTAGCACCTAGTTCAATTGCTTTATTAAAAGATTGAATTGTGTTCTCAGGCTCATGCCCTGCCGCACCTCTATGTCCAATTATTAGCATTCTATTTTTAATTAGCGAAAATATATAAGTTTTGAATTGTGGGCTAAGTTACAAACTTAGCTCAGAGGTGTTGAAGGCCAAGTTACAAACTTTGCTTAGTGGGAGAGAGGGTAGAAAGAATTTGTAATGAGTTGTCCTAGATGAGTTGCCGCGGACTTTAGTCCGGGGACTCAAGTTCAGGGATTTTAAATTGAAGGCTAAGTTACAAACTTAGCCCAGTGGAATAGCCTAGTGGGGGCAAACAAAAAAGGCCATCTGCAATTGCAAATGACCTTTTATATATTTAGATGTTTTTATTCTTACATCATACCTGGCATTCCGCCGCCCATTGGAGGCATTGCTGGCATTGGTGCAGCATTTTCGTCAACATGCTCTGTTAGCACACATTCGGTAGTTAACAGCATTCCTGAAATTGAGGCTGCATTTTCGAGTGCAACACGGGCAACCTTTGTTGGGTCGATAACACCTGCTTTGAAAAGGTCTTCGTAAATCTCGGTGGCTGCATTAAAACCAAATGCATTCTTTCCTTCTTTTACCTTGTTTACAACTACAGAACCTTCCATGCCTGCATTTTCAACAATTATGCGCAATGGCTCTTCAAGTGCCCTTTTAATAATTGCAATACCAGTTTCCTGGTCTTCGTTTTCAACTTTTAGTTTATCAAGTTTTTGAGCAGCACGGATAAATGAAACACCACCACCAGGGATAATGCCTTCTTCGATGGCAGCGTGAGTAGCAGCCAAAGCATCGTCAAAACGGTCTTTCTTTTCTTTCATTTCAACTTCACTAGCTGCACCTACATAAATTACTGCAACACCACCTGCAAGCTTAGCAAGACGCTCCTGTAATTTCTCTTTGTCGTAGTCAGATGTGGTAGTTTCAATTTGTGCTTTAATTTGCTTAACGCGGGAAGCGATATTGTCTTTTTCACCTTTGCCACTAACGATAGTAGTATTCTCCTTGTCGATAGTAACTTTTTCTGCTTCACCAAGCATCTCAAGACTGGTGTCTTCAAGTTTGTAACCTTTTTCTTCTGAAATTACTACACCACCTGTTAGTATGGCAATGTCTTCAAGCATTTCTTTTCTACGATCACCAAAGCCAGGGGCTTTAACGGCGGCAACCTTTAATGAGCCACGTAAGCGGTTTACAACAAGTGTAGCAAGCGCTTCTGATTCAACATCTTCAGAAATAATAATTAATGCGCGACCAGTTTGTGCTGTTTTTTCAAGTATTGGAAGTAAGTCTTTCATTACAGAAACCTTCTTATCATAAATAAGAATGTAGGGGTTTTCGTATACAGTTTCCATTTTCTCAGTATCGGTAACAAAGTAAGGTGAAATGTATCCACGGTCGAATTGCATTCCTTCAACTACGTCAACGTAAGTATCAATTCCTTTAGCTTCTTCAACAGTAATAACACCTTCTTTGGTAACTTTGGCCATAGCTTGGGCAATAAGGCCACCAATAGCATGGTCGTTGTTGGCTGAAATTGAAGCAACCTGCTCAATCATCTCGTTGTTGTTGCCAACTTGTTTTGTTTGTGATCTAAGACTTTCAACAACATGTACAACTGCTTTATCAATTCCACGTTTCAAGTCCATTGGATTAGCACCTGCGGTAACATTTTTTAAACCAGTAGTGTAAATTGATTGTGCAAGAATTGTAGCTGTAGTTGTTCCGTCGCCGGCAAGATCGTTAGTTTTTGATGCAACTTCCTTTACCATTTGTGCACCCATGTTCTCAACCTTATTTTCAAGATCAATCTCCTTAGCTACTGTAACACCATCTTTGGTAACTTGTGGTGCGCCAAACGATTTTTCAATAATTACGTTTCTTCCTTTAGGTCCAAGGGTAACTTTTACTGCATTGGCTAATGCATCTACTCCTTTTTTAATACCTTCTCTTGCTTCGTGGTCAAATAAAATATCTTTTGCCATCTTTTTATTTTTTTTATTTAGTTTTTAAATTATTTCGAATAATTAAATAACAGCCAAAATATCATCCTGGCTCATAATTAAATAGTCTTCACCTTCAAGGTTGATTTCTGTTCCTGCAAATTTTCCGTAAAGAACAATATCTCCTTCTTTAACAGTAACAGGGCTATCCTTTTCAACAGGTACTGCTACAACTTCTCCTTGTTGCGGCTTTTCTTTTGCCGAATCAGGAATGATAATTCCAGAGGCGGTTTCTTGTACAGCAGGAGAAGGTTTAATAACAACTCTGTCTCCCAATGGTTTGATATTTAATTTACTCATATCAATTATTTTTTATCTATTGTTTATGTATCAATGCGAAGGCTATGTCATATTTTATGCCAAATCCTATTTCAAAAAAAAATGTCAGACTGTAGTGACAATCTGACATTTTTAAGATCTTTAAAAAGATATATTTTTACTCTCCGTCTTCTCGTGGAGGAGGTGTTTGGAAGTCTATTGGTGCTCCTTGAGATGATTGCTCAATTTGTTCTCTTAGTTCAGTATCCTGAGCTCCAAATTCTGAAACATGTCTTGGAATTATCATTGAAGCAGTTAAACTTAGAACCAATAAAGCAATAGCAAGACCCCATGATGCTTTTTCAAGAAAATCGGCAGTTTGCCTAACGCCCATAAATTGTGAACCACTACCTGCAAAGTTTGCAGCAAGTCCGCCACCTTTTGGGTTTTGGACCAAAACTATCAATCCCAACAACCCGCTTACCAACAAAATTAGTATTGAAACAAAAATATACATTTTAATTATTTTTTATTATTATTGTCTTTTTTAGCCTTTTTTATAAGGGCTGCAAAGTAAATACTTTTTTCTGGATATTTCAAACTTAATTTCTGATAAATATTTTTGGCTTTTTCAGAATATCCTTGATCAATATAAATATCTGCAAGTGTTTCACTAACAATATTTTCCTGATCAACAATACTGCTTGCGGCTTCCTTCTTGGCATTAAAAAAATCAACCTTATTACGTGAAATAACTGGTTGGTCTTTGATGAATTTATCGATTAAGTCGCTGCTGGTAGTTGTTGCAACTTTAGTTTCTGAAACTTTTCCTGAATTCTCTTTTTTTTCTCTTTCAATTTCCCGTATTCGTTTCTCTACTATTTTCTTTAGCTCAGACAGCGAATGTGATTTTTTCTTGTCAGCGGGTTCTTCCTCAATAATTAGATCAGTGGTCTCACCAGAATACCGTTTTTCTTTTTTCTTTCTTGCCTGCCTAGAGGCAAGGTTTCTTTTCTCTTTTCTCTTGGCTTTTAACTCCTGGTTCTTGTCTCCCGATTCCTGACTCTTGATTCCTGATTCCTGGTTCTCAGTTTTTTGTTCATTCAGCCCTTCATCGTGAAGTATCACGCTTTTTTGATTTGTACTTAAACCATCAATATGTTTCTTAAGAACTCTTCGGTTGCTGGCATAAATAGCAGTAGTTTTCAAACTTGAATCGTAGAGAATACTATCTTCTTTTAAATGGTTTAAAGTAAGTAGAATATGAGCCGACTGGCAATAAGGAAATTCTTTTATCAAATAAGCAAGTTCATCCATCGATGCCTTATCAAGGTTCTCAGGATTCTGCATAAATGAAATAAACTTCTCCTTATTCATGGTTTAGTGTTCTGTAACTTTTGCCTTTAATCTATATTTTAATTTCCCTTACTTCTTTAAATATACATCCTGAATCTTGGTTCCTGCATCCTGGCTCTTGATTCTTGAATCCTGATTCCTCTCTACCAATTAACTACTGCCTTATTAAAAATATCAGTAACAAGCATATCGTTAATTTGGGTAATCAATTCTTCTTTTACTTCGCTGAGGTCTCTTTCACTACTGTAATCAAGAAACTGAGAAAATTCCTGTTCAAAATCTTTAACGGGTTCATATTTATTAAAGAATCTAACATTTACTTTTATAGTCAATCTATTAAGTGCCGATGTTTGGTCACCTTGTATTGCTACGGGTGTTGTTTTGTATCCTACTATTTCACCTTCAAGGGCTAGGTCGCCACCACTGTCAATCATTTCTAAAACAGTTTGCGAAACAAAAATATCTCTTAAAGCATCTGTAAAAAGAGGGCTTAATATGGGTTCGACCAATTGAGATTTATTAGGAAAATACTGAACTGAAACAGTTTTTGCACTTGGTGGAATAGATGCTCCTGTAAAAGAATACACACCACAACCACTATTAAATGCTATGAAAAAAAATAACAGAAAATTTATTTTGAGGATATTTGAGATTCGTATTTTCACTATCGTATTTTGTATTCTTTTATTTTGCGGTAAAGTGTACGTTCCGAGATTCCAAGTTCGTCGGCAGCATTTTTCCGTTTTCCATTGTGTTTTTCCAGTGCTTTCCTAATCATTTCTTTCTCTTTCTCCTGAAGAGAAAGTGATTCTTCAATAACTTCAGATTCATGAAATCCTTCGTAGTTCTCTGAATTATCATTGTTTAGGTTGAAGTTGTGCTCGGCAGGCTCAGGTTTTGGTGCTGCAACAACAGGGTCATCATAAAAGTCTTTTACCAAAAGTGCTTTTGTTTGCTCAAGTGCTGAAGTATCGTTTCCGTCCTCCAGTAAGTCAACAACAATTTTCTTTAGTTCTGTCATGTCCTTTTTCATGTCGAACAAAACCTTATAAAGTAGTTCCCTTTCCGAGAAATGCTCTTCTTCTTGTTTTTTGTAAAGTACCGGAAGATCTGATTTTGGTCCATCAGGGAGGTATTGCTTAAGAACAATTGAATTAATTTCTTTTTCTTTTTCAATTATAGAAATTTGTTCCGTTACATTTTTCAACTGACGAATATTACCAGGCCAATAAAAATTCTGAAGTACTTGTATAGCATCATTGGTAAGTCTTAATGTGGGCATTCTATATTTTTCAGCAAAATCAGCAGCAAACTTCCTGAATATCAAATGTATGTCTTCTTTTCGGTCACGCAATGCGGGAATTGAAATAGGTACTGTATTCAATCTGTAAAATAAATCCTGTCTAAAATTTCCTTTTTCAATTGCTTGTGGAATTTTTACATTGGAAGCTGCAACAACTCTAACATCTGTTTTTATTGCCTTTGAAGAACCAACCTTAAAGAACTCACCACTTTCCAGAACACGTAAAAGCCTAACTTGCGTTGAAGTAGGTAGTTCAGCTACTTCATCAAGAAAAATAGTTCCTCCATCGGCAACTTCAAAATAACCTTTTCTTGCTTCATGAGCACCGGTAAAAGATCCTTTCTCATGACCAAATAATTCTGAATCGATAGTGCCTTCAGGAATTGCACCACAGTTCACGGCTATATAATTTCCGTGTTTTCGTCCACTTAACTGGTGAATTATTTTAGGAAAAACTTCTTTACCAGTTCCGCTTTCACCTGTAATAAGTACTGTTAAGTCGGTTGTCGCTACCTGAGTTGCAATATCCAAGGCTCTGTTTAAAAGTGGCGAACCACCTATAATCCCGAACCTTTGTTTTATTGATTGAATATCCATTAGTAATTATTAGTGTTTAACAGGCAAAAGTAAGAAGAATTAGTATATGAATTCTGACAAATAATTTAATGCTTGTTAAGGTCTTTAAACTCATTGATGTCTTTATCCATTTGTTAAGATGTATGTTTTTGTTGTGAATGAATGTACAAATAAGTGGTTAAAAAACAACAAATAGATGATGTGTTTTTAAATATTTCTTTTCTTTACATAAAATTAAAGCAATTATTATGCAATTGAATAGACTAGTCGTTCTAATAGGGTTGACATTTGTTTTATCGTGTACAAATTCAAATAATGAAAGAGTTGTAGTGGATTTTGATAAAGCTAGAGATTCTGATCAAAATATTGACAACAATACAAAAAAGGAGGTTTATATTGCCATCGCATCGATGACTTCGCCCAAAGAAACTTTTATTTATTATGGCGATCTTATTAAATATATATCTCAAAAAGTTGGACATCCGATTTTTATAAAACAAAAGAAAACCTACGAAGAGGTGAACATGCTGCTAGAGGATTCTGAGGTTGATTTCGCATTTATTTGTTCCGGGGCTTTTGTGGATGAATACAAGAAAAGAAAGATAAAAATTTTGGTTGCTCCCAAAATAAATAACGACACACATTATCATGCCTACCTTATTGCAGGGAAAGATGGACAGATAAACAGTTTTAAGGATTTTGAGAACAAAAGTTTTGCGTTTACGGATCCTTTGTCGAATACGGGTAGACTATATCCGGAAAAAAAACTTGCAGAATTGGGACGTGATGAAAACGAGTTTTTTTTAAAAACCGTGTATACCTACGGTCACGATATTTCGATACAGATGGTAAATCGCGGCATTATTGATGGGGCGTCTGTTCATGGTTTGATATTTGACTATTTGTCGGAGCATCAACCCGAAAAGGTTAAAAATATAAAGATTATTGAGGAGTCAGAAAAATTTGGGATTCCCCCAGTTGTTACACCATCATCATTGTCGAAGCAGAAATTTAATGAATACCGACAGATATTTTTGAATATGCATAATGATAGTTCAGGCAGGGAAATACTAAACAAATTGAATATCGACAAATTTGTAGTTGTCAACAATAAATTGTATAAGAGTGTTTTCCAGTTGAAAAAATTTACTGACAATGCAAATAAAAAGTAAAATTGTAAGGATACCCATCTTTTGGAAGTTTGCATTGATGTCCATAATTATTGTTACAATTTTTGGATTTATAAATTTGTATATGCTTTGGTCGTCAGTTTACACATCTTTTGAAAAAGAAATAGATAAGCGTTGTAAAGTATTGGCTAAAATAGTTTCTGACAAAGCCTTAACACCAATGGTTTACGAAGATAATCTTAGCCTTTACAACATACTCGATGAAATAAAACAGAGTGATCCGAGCATCTCCTATATTTTTATTTTAAACAATGCAAATCATCTGGTAGCCCAAACCTACGATATCAAACTTCCCGAAGGTTTGGTTAACGCGAATAGTGTAAAATCAAAACCCTTTAGTATAAAAGTTATAAGGACAAACAACTATAAATACCCTGTAATCCGTGATATTGCCTATCCAATTTTAAATGGTGAAATAGGAACTGTTAGACTGGGAATTGTTGAAGAGCACATTCAACAGGAAATAGATGAAGCTACAAGCAATCTTTTAATAATGATTTTTGCATTTCTTGCAATAGGTCTAATAGGGGCTTTGGTTTTTTCGTATTTGATAACGGCACCAATTAAAAGAATTAGCCAAAATGCACAAATAATAGACCTGAATTATATCGGTTCGGAAGAGTATATTATTAACGATGCGAAAAGATTAAAGTTTCTGAATATTGAAATCACCGACGAACTTAATGTTTTGGAAACTAAATTTTCAGAAATGGTAAACCGACTTGGAAAGAACTATGGTGAATTGAAAGAAACCCAAAAAGCTTTGATACAAGCTGAGCGTCTTGCATCTTTAGGGACACTGTCAGCCGGGGTAGCCCACGAAATTAATAATCCTATTTCGGGGATAAAAAACTGTACGAACAGAATTATAAAAGACCCTCAAAACACTGAACAAAATTTAAAATACATTAGCTTGATAAAAGAGGCTACCGACAAAATTGAAAACGTTGTCCGGCACCTGCTGAAATTTAGCCGTAAACAGGATATTGTTCTGAGCAAACTCGATTTGAACACGGTAATAGAAAGCGCACTTTCGTTGACAAGCCATAAACTGAAAACCAGCCAAATAAATACAAAAATTGATTGTAAGGAAAACTGTTTTGTTAATGGCAGTGCCAATCATTTGGAACAGGTGTTGGTTAATTTGATAATTAATGGTCTGGATTCGATAATGGAAAGGAAAGAATCAGAGCCCTCACACAAAGGTGAGATAAAAATAAGTGTTCAAACTATTTCTGATAAAACTTATATTCATGTAACCGACAATGGACTGGGTATTCCCACTGAAATTCAAAATAAGATTTTCGATCCGTTCTTCACCTCTAAGGAAGTTGGAAAGGGAACGGGGCTTGGTTTATCGGTTTCGTTTACATTGATTAAAAAACACAATGGTAAAATTCAGTTTAGCAGTAAACCCGGGCAGGGTACAGAGTTTGTTATTGAGCTGCCGTTGTTTCAAAAAATGGAAGTATGAAAATTTATGTAGTTGATGATGAGCGTATTATTAGGGTTTCGTTGGCCGATGAGTTAAAGGATGCCGGTTTTGAGGTGTTTGAGTTTGCTCATGCTGCACCTGCTCTATTAAAAATTAGTGAGGAGCCGCCCAACATAATAATTACCGACCTCAAAATGCCTGATATAAATGGGGTTGAGTTTCTTAAGAAAATTAAGCAAATCGACAAAAGCATTTTTGTTGTACTCATGACAGCATATTCATCCATTCAAACTGCTGTTGAAGCGATGAAAATAGGTGCTTACGATTATATTGAAAAGCCTTTTGATAACGAAAAAATACTTTTGATTATCGATAGGATTTTAGAACTCAAGAAAATAAAAGATGAGAATAAAGAACTCAAAATACAACTAAAGCAAGATTACGATTTTTCGTCTTACGTAGGAAATAGTGAGAGAGTAAACGATATTTTCGATTTGGTTAAAATTGTTGCCCAAAAATCGACTACAGTTTTGTTGACAGGCGAAACAGGAACCGGCAAGGAGCTTCTTACTAATATTATTCATTACAATAGTAGCCGAAGCAAAAAGCCTTTGGTAAAAGTAAGTTGTGCCATATTGAGTCGCGAAATATTTGAGTCGGAACTTTTTGGACATATTAAGGGTGCATTTACAGGAGCTTTTTCCGATAAAATCGGGAAGTTTGAACTGGCAAATGAAGGTACCCTTTACCTCGACGACATAGACGATGTGCCACTCGACTTACAGGTAAAATTGCTCAGAGCCCTTGAAGAAAGGGAAATAGAACGACTAGGCAGTAATAAAGTTGTTAAAGTGGATATCAGGCTTATAGCATCTACGAAAAAAGATTTGCGCAAAATGGTTGATAAAGGTGAGTTTCGTGAAGACTTGTTTTATCGTTTGAATATTTTCCCAATCCGATTACCACCTTTGCGCGAACGGCCCGAAGATATCATTCAGTTAGTGAAACATTTTGTTTCTATTTATTCTGATAACGGTGAAAAGCAAATTGACGATGATGTTCTTGAAATTCTAAAAAAATATCCTTATCCCGGAAATGTGCGTGAGTTAAGAAACCTTTCAGAAAGACTCACCTTGCTCAGCACGTCCAAAAAGATTGAAACGAGCATCATCCCATTCGAAATTAAGTTTCCTGGTTTCCAGCCGAATTGTTTTGCTTTCGACAATAAAAATCTGAATGTTATACTCGAAGAGGTAGAGAAAGACGTCATTTTGTCGGCTCTCGACAAAACTCATGGCAACAAATCAAAGGCTGCCGAAATGCTCGGTATTCCTGCTTCAACATTAAAATCGAAAATAGCCAAGTTCGAACTGTAGTTTTTTGTTCGACAGCTAAATATTAAGCGATGGTTTTTCGTCACTAACGACGAAAAACCATCGCTTTTTTTAAAGACTCCTACTACCTTAGAAAAAATCTTTATGGAAGACAGTTGTTTTTTGTTCAGGTAATCAGGCGGATACGAAATTATAAAGAAAATACTTCGCATTTTGAAATCTTTGGGCACATAAATTGAAATGTTGCTGGCATAAGTAAATAATAATTAATTGAAAAACGATTTATTAAATTTAAAATTTAAAATTATGCAAAAGTATTTTATCCAATTAGTAGCACTAGCATTCATAGTTACGACAGTAGCACTGAGTGGTTGTAAAAAAGATGATGATCCAACAGATCCAGATCCAGGCGAAAGCACAACAGAACTTCTTGTAAAACAGTTTAGTACCGCTCCGGGTCTTGATGGTAACATCGACGATATGTGGGCAACAGCACAAAGATTGGTTGGAACCACCGAAGTTCCTGAACTCGCAGCCAGAGGTACACACTTAAACGGTGATGGTGAAGGTGTTGAGGAGAATCTTGGATTATTTGCTCCTTATTCAGGTGAGAAGTACAATTTTACTATGAGGTCAGGTTATGTGGGTAGCGATATTTATTTCCTTTTGGAATGGGAAGATGAAGCCGACAGCCGAGACAGACAATCGTGGTACTTCGACCCATCTGATAAATTATGGAAAGGTGAGCACAAGTATGCTAACAACGTAGACGATAAGTATTACGAGGATAAGTTTGCTATGTTATTTCCCATTGGTGATGTAACAGGTTTTAATGCCTCTACTTGCTATGCAACCTGTCACCAGAATCTTACTTTGGAACAACCAAAAGACAAGCACACCCGACATTATTTAACCAAAGATGGTGAGAAAGTTGACATGTGGCACTGGAAACGTGTTAGAGGAACTTATGCCGGTCAAGTTGACGACCAAATGATGACCTATGCAGAGCCAACAGGTTCTTCAGCTAACGGACGCCATGGTGACTCCACAGGAGAAGCCGGATACTCAGGCAACAGCCAAACTTTGAATAATGGCGAAGTTGATGTAAGTGTTCCAAAATACATTATTCCAAACAAGACTGAATATTATTGGATTAGCCAGGATGATATTGACAATGGCACAGCTAAAATGATTACTGAAGTAGATATTGATGGTGTATTATCTTATGATGGAGGAACAATTAATCCTGCAGATGGTGGGTATGAGCATGCCACAGGAAACAAGCGTTTTCCAAGTGTTACAACTAAAGCATTTACTTTGGGCAGAGCTGATATTAGTATTGAAGCAAAACATACTGGCAATGGTTGGGTTTGTGAGTTTACACGTAAACTGAACACCAACGATGCTGATGATGTTGTATTTGATGTAACAAAAGAATTCCCATTTGGGTTGGCAATCTTTAATAATGCTGCTATTGCGCATGCAATCAAGCCAAACTTAATGTTGAAATTTGAACAATAGAAAATTAAGTGCATGGCAGTTGTTTCAATCATTTTATTGAAACAACTGCCATTTTACCAGCCCAGCAGCATAAGTTTATTCACATTAAACCTTAAGAGATGAATCGAAAAATACAGTTTAGGTTAGTAATCATTTTCGCCATTAGTGTGTTTATGTTTTCTTGCAAATACGAAAAAATAGAACCATCAAATACATTACCTGAGAACATGAGTTTTCAAAACGACATTATTCCTGTATTCAACCAGAGTTGCAATACTGTTGGTTGTCATAACGAGGGTGGCATTCCCCCTGATTTATCGGCGGCCAATGCTTACGTAAATCTTACTACCAAAGATTTGATTGATCTTGATTTTCCTGAAAACAGTTTGATTTACAAAAGGATGACTGATGTTCAAAGCCCAATGCCTATAAATGGTGTCTTGGATTACGAGAGTAAGCAGGTTTTGTCATGGATTAAAGATGGTGCACAGGATAATTAATAATTAAAATCAAAGGTCATGATAAAAAAATATATATTAAGACTATTTCTCATCTTATTGGTAATCCCATTTTCGCATGTGAGTTTGTATTCTCAAGACGATTTGTTGGGTATTCTGGATGACGAAGTCGAAGAAGAAATTGATTATACTGCCTATACGTTTAAGTCGTCGAGGATAATTAATATGCACTCTATCGAGCAAATGAAAACAGGTGAACTAGACTTTAGAATCAACCACCGTTTTGGCACAGTTAACAGCGGTGCTTACGAAATGTTTGGGCTCGACAATGCTTTAATCAATCTCTGTTTTGATTATGGTGTTACCGATTGGTTTATGGTTGGTTTAAGACGTGGCACTTATCAAAAGACTTATGACGGCTCGTTGAAATTTAGGATATTTCGCCAGTCGAAAGGCTTAAAAGTAATGCCTGTTACACTTTCGTATTATGTAGACATGTCGGTAAATACCTTAAAAATTACCGACCCTAGTATAGAGGATATTTTTTCAAACAGACTTGCTTACACGCATCAATTATTAATTGCAAGAAAATTTAACGAGCGTTTATCGCTTCAATTGATTCCTTCATTTGTTCACCGCAATCTGGTTCCAGATGATGAAGAAAATGATATTTATGCCATTGGTATTGGTGGACGTTACAAATTTGCAAGACGCCTTGCCATTACTTTCGAATACGCTTATGCAAGCAATACTGCGGGAGATAATAAGTACTACAATCCGTTTTCTATAGGATTAGATATTGAAACAGGAGGTCATGTTTTCCAAGTGTTCTTTACCAATGCTCAGGCAATGGTTGAAAAAGCAGTTATTGCGGAAACAACAGGCAATTGGCTGGAAGGTAATTTTAGATTTGGATTTAATATGTCGCGGGTTTTTACTTTAAGTAAGAAATCGCATTAATAAGAAGAAAAATGAGATATTTATTATTAGTAGTGTTTGCAACTGTCCTATTGACAGCATCAGCACAGAAACAGATTACAAAGACCGGAACCATCGAAATTTTTTCGGAAACTCCGTTGTTTACTATTGAGGGAACGAACAAAAAAGTTGCAAGTATTTTAAACACCGAAAATGGGGAAGTTGTTGCATCTACTTTGGTGAGGTCATTCAAATTCCATGAAGCATTGGTTGAAGAACATTTTAACGAAAATTATATGGAATCGCATGCGTTTCCAAAATCAATATTTAAAGGAAGAATTATTGATTTCAGCAGTTTAGATTTATCAAAAGACGGTACTTACGATATTATGATTGAAGGTAAATTAACTATTCATGGTGAAACTAATTATGTAAAGGAGAAAGGGACAATAACATTTGCAGATGGAATTATCTCTGCTTCAACTGAATTTCCGGTTTCGCTGAAAGCTTATAAAATAAGAGTGGAAAAAGCATATACCAAGGCTATTCAAGATGAAATCCTTTTAAAAATTCATTTTAATTATAAACCTTATTCAAAGAAGTAATTCCGTTTTAATAATAATCAGGGTGGATAGAATCACAATCATAAGATATCACTTCTTTTACGTTCGACAAAGCATATTGAAAGAAAGATAATGGTTAGTGATTATGATATTTTGTAATTGTGGTTCATTCATCTTGTAATAAAAGTACTAAAATGAAGAAAAGTATAAAAATATTTCTAGTTATTATTGTTGTAGGATTGGTAACGGGCTTGTCAACAGTTTATTATGTTTTTAATATGCCTCACCGTAATATTGAGAAAGAGAGTCCTTCTTTTACCATGGATGCTTCGGCTTTGTATGGCGATTTTAGCAAGGATGAAGTACTTGCTAACGATAAATACGCCGATAAGGTGGTTGAAGTAAAAGGTGAAATAGCAGAACTCACAGTTGAAAATTATCAGGTTTCAATAGTATTAAATGATGAAATGGAAGGTGTAAATTGTGCACTTGATAGTTTGACAGTCGTTAAAAATAAAGAAATGATAAAATTGCTGAAGATTGGCGATGCAATTATACTAAAAGGAAAATGCGATGGTTTTGACATGATTATGGGGGTCGTTCTTACACAATGCTTTATCGTAAAGTAATGCTGCCTTTTTTGTATCATTTTTTTTTACCGGCCGCTTCCAACAAAAACTTATTACCTTAAAACCGCTCCCATTTCCCTTTCCAAAACCTGTTGTATCCGCCTCATTGCTTTTTCAATGGTTTTATCGTTAAGAGTTTTGTTTTTGTCTTGAAGAACAAAAGAGAGTGCATATTGTTTTTTGCCTTCCGGAATTTTGTTTCCTTCATAAATATCAAATATCCCAACTTCTGTTAGCAGTTTCCTTTCAGCCTTTATGGCAGATTCCTTTAACTGGCTAAAACTAACCGACTTGTCGACAACAAGAGCAAGATCGCGCCTTACAGAAGGGAATTTTGAAACAAATTCATAAGAAGTATTGTGTTGTGGTAAGAATTTTGAAACTACTGTCCAGTTTATTCTTGCAGCAAATACTTCCTTCTTAATGTCGAAAGGCTTTAAAACAGCAGGGGATAGGTTTCCTACTTCTGCAATTATTTCATTGTTCAATGTAAATTCAAGAGAATAACTGAAAGATTTTTGAGTGCCATCAGCAATTTTAATTTGCTTCCTGTTAATGCCAAGTCGTGTGATAATTGCTTCAAGCATACCTTTTAGAAAATAGAAGTCTGCTTTCCTTGGTTTTGTTTCCCAGTTCTCAGAAAAAATATTTCCTGTAGCAATCATCATCAAGTGTTTTTCTTCAAAATAGTTTTTTACACCTTCCAGTGAGTTTCCTTTCTTTCGGTAAATATTCCCAAATTCGTATAGTTTTTGATCGCTGATTCTGCGGTTTTGGTTATAGGAAATTGATTCTAATCCGCCAAATAGCAAGGATTGCCTCAATACTCCTAAATCGCTTGAAAGTGGGTTGAGCATTGCTACACTTTTTTCACTGTCAAGGTCTGGGTTTGCTTCTGCAAAAACAGATTTTGTAAGTGAGTTGTTCATTATTTCGGCAAAGCCCTGACTGCTTAAATAATCTGAAATCATATTCTGGATCTTCTCCATATCGGGCTTTTGCCTCAAGCTAATTGAAGAATGGATCTTATTGTCGAGTTGGATGTTGTTGTAACCATAAATCCTTAAAATTTCCTCAATAATATCCACCTCGCGGGTTACATCAACTTTATAAGTTGGAATTTCCAGTTTTAGTCCCTCATCTGTTTCTTCAAGAATCTTTATTTCAAGATCGATGAGAATATCTTTAATAATCTCCCTTTCAATTGTTTTACCAATTAATCTGTCAACGTTCTTATAAATAATGTCAACTGTCCAGTCTGTAATAGGTTCAGGATAAACATCTTTAATTTCCGAAGATATTTCCCCTCCGGCAATTTCTTTAATCAACATTGATGCACGTTTAAGCGCATAAACTGTAATATTAGGATCGGCACCACGTTCAAACCTGAAAGATGCATCGGTTTGCAAAGTATGTAGTTTTGATGTTTTACGAATGTGTGTGGCATCAAAATATGCGCTCTCAAGGAAAATGTTTTTGGTGGCATCAGTAACACCTGAATGTTCCCCTCCAAACACACCTGCAATGCACATGCCTTCTTCAGTATCGCAAATCATCAGATCGTTTTGGCTAAGTTTTCTTTCCTCTTCATCCAGAGTAACAAATTTAGTTTTGTCAGCCATTTTTTTGACCACTACTTTTTTGCCTTTTATTTTATCAGCATCAAAGGCATGAAGAGGCTGCCCTGTTTCGTGAAGTACATAATTCGTAATGTCAACGATATTATTTATTGGGCGTAACCCAATGGCATTCAGTCTGTTTTTTAACCAGTCCGGCGACTCCTTAACTTCAATATTTGAGATTGTAATACCTGAATAACGGGCACAGGCTTCTGGTGCTTCAACAATTACATCAATATCCAGATTTGTATTATCAACTTTAAAATTATCAACGGACGGGAGTGAAAGTGAATGTTTCTTTTCGTTAGCAATTCTATTTAGTCCTGCAACCAAATCCCTCGCTGAGCCAATGTGTGAAGTTGCGTCGGCACGGTTTGGCGTAAGGCCAATTTCAAAAACCCAGTCTTCTTCAACATTAAAATATTCGTTGGCTTTCATTCCCGGTATTAAATTTTCAGGTAAAACCATTATCCCTTCATGCGACTCTCCCATACCAAGTTCATCCTCGGCACAAATCATTCCTTGCGAAGCCTCTCCTCGGATCTTCGCTTTTTTTATTTGAAATGAATCATCATCTGAGTACAAAGTTGTTCCAACAGTAGCCACAACTACTTTCTGTCCTGCTGCAACATTGGGTGCTCCGCAAACAATTGGTAAAAATCCCCCTGTTCCAATATCAACGGTTGTTACACTCAAATTATCGGCATTTGCATGTTTGTGGCATGTTTTTACCTCTCCAATTACAATGCCTTCAAGACCACCTTTTATGGACTGAAATTTATCAAGACCTTCCACCTCAAGACCAATGTCTGTTAGAATTGGTGATAATTCCTCAGCGCTTAAATCGATGTTAATGTATTGCTTTAACCAGTTGTAGGATAACTTCATTTCTCTAAATTTTGAATCAGCAAAAATAAGAAAAGAGTTTGTTCAGTTTGCATGGAATTTTGTATTTCAAAGCACTACTGTCTGCTAAAAATGTCTGAAATTTATTGTAAGGCTGTGTTTGTGCAACCTCTACGAGGTATAAACAAACGGGGCTATGTTATTTGCTACACTAATATATCGCCTACAGCGAATTCCACGTAGTGGATACCTTACTGTAACCCAGGTGATTAAAAAAAACAGTTTGTTTCCCTGTAGGGGATTAATTGTTTTTTGCCAGACAACAATGATTTCAAAGAGAGGATGCTGGAAATAGTTTGTGAGTCAACAATAGAACAATTGAGTAATCAAGAGATTTTTCCCCAATTTGCTTTATTTTTAAGTTTAATACTCAATTCTTGACGGATAATTGTATTTTTTGGATCAGAGAGTTGTGGGTCCTTTTCCAGAATATGCTCAGCAATCTTACGGGTTTTCAGCATTAGGTCGCTGTCTTTTGTAATACTTGCAATTTTAAAGTCAAGCAATCCACTTTGTTTTGTTCCTTGTAGGTCGCCCGGTCCGCGTAGCTTCAGGTCTTCTTCAGCAATAACGAAACCATCGGTAGTTGAAACCATTACTTCTAAACGTTTTCTGCCTTCGTTAGAGATTTTGTAACCCGACATTAATAAACAATAGGATTGTTCTGCTCCGCGCCCCACACGACCACGCAACTGGTGAAGTTGTGAAAGCCCAAACCTTTCGGCATTTTCAATAATCATTACCGAAGCATTGGGGACGTCAACACCTACTTCAATTACAGTTGTTGAAACAAGAATATTTGTCTTTCCCTCGACAAAACGTTGCATTTCATAGTCCTTTTCATCGGCTTTCATTTTACCATGTAGAACACTTACCAGATATTCGGGTGCAGGAAAATCGTGTACCATATTTGCAAAACCGTCCATCAGGTTTTTTAAATCCATTTTCTCCGACTCGCTAATCAGTGGGTAAACCACATAAATCTGCCGACCTTTTTTTATCTGCTCTCGCATAAAGCCAAGAACTCTCAGTCTGCTTTTCTCAAAGTGGTGTGAAGTTTTTATTGACTTTCTGCCCGGCGGCAGTTCGTCAATAATTGAAACATCAAGATTTCCATAAACAGTCATGGCTAAAGTACGTGGGATTGGTGTTGCCGTCATCACCAAAATATGGGGCGGAATTTTATTCTTTTTCCAGAGTTTGGCCCTTTGTGCTACACCGAAGCGATGCTGCTCGTCGATAACGGCAAAACCCAGATTTTTGAATTTTACGGTATCTTCAATAATTGCATGGGTGCCGATAAGTATTTTAAGGTCACCACTTTCAATTCCTTCATGAATTTTAGTACGTTTTGCTTTTTTTGTTGAGCCGGTAAGAAGGTCTATTTTTAGATCCATGTCTTTCAACATATTGCTAATGCTATTATAATGTTGATGGGCAAGTATTTCGGTGGGGGCCATTATGCAGGTTTGAAAACCATTGTCAATTGCAATTAAGGCATTCATTAGTGCAACCATGGTTTTTCCGCTTCCAACATCACCTTGCAAAAGTCTGTTCATTTGCTTGCCCGATTTAAGGTCGGAGCGTATTTCTTTAATCACACGTTTTTGTGCATTTGTTAGTTTGAAAGGGATGTGTTTGCTAAAAAACTCGTTGAAGTTCTCGCCCACACTATCAAAAACAAAACCTGTTGATTTTTGTTTTGTCAGTCGTTTATTTAAAAGTATTTGAAGTTGCAGATAAAAAAGTTCATCGAATTTCAATCGTTCTTCCGCCTTTTTTATTATTGCCTGATTTTCAGGAAAGTGAATATTATAAAGGGCTGATTTCTTATCAAGTAGTTTGTAGTGTTCAACAATGTATTTTGGTAAACTTTCACTTATGCTTTCGCCACTTTGAGTGAGAAGTTGTTTCAACAATTTAGTTAAACCACGGCTTCCCATTCCTGAGTTTTTTAGTTTCTCTGTTGAACTGTAGATACCTTCCAGATGTTGTCCTGCAACAATTTCTTCATCAGGAATCAAATCTTCTATTTCAGGATGCACGAAATTGAAGGAGTTTTTAAATATTGAAGGTTTTCCAAATAGCAGATATTCTTTCGAAGGGAGAAACCTTTCTTTAATCCATTTTAAACCTCTAAACCAAACTAAGCCAATACTTCCAGTATCGTCAGTAAATTTTGCAGTTATGTAACGGCTACGCTTGTCTCCAACTGAATTAAGCATACTTATTTTGCCTCTCAACTGAAAATATGTTGAGTCAGAATTTATATCCTTTACCTTAAATATTCTGCTTTTATCGACATACCTAAAGGGAAAATAATACAGAAGATCCTCAAAAGTTTTTACACCTATTTCTTTTTCAAGCACGGTGGCCTTTCTTGGCCCCACACCTTTTAAATATGTTATTGGTGTTTCGAGGATGTAATTCATAGATTTGTAAAAATACAAATTTGCACAAAAAAAACTCCCCTTAAAAAAGAGGAGTTTTTAAATTTAATATTTTCAGGGATTAATATTCCCAAAGGTTCTCTTCAAATTCGAACATATCACGTTTTATCCTTTCAGATTCTAAAAGAGCATCAATGCCTGTTGCGTATTGCGAAATACGTCGGTCGAACACATTTGCCTCTTTATAAACATAACTATCAAATAGACGTTTACCAAATACTTCATCAAAGGTGAGCCTCATAGCTGCATTTTCACGATTAAAAACCAGTGATTGTGCAAAAACGTCTCTCGATTCAGGGTACGACAACCAGAACAATGGCTCTGTAACCTCCTGTCCGTTTCTTTCCTTAAGCATTACTGGGCAAATTGCCTGAATGCGCACCATCATTTGTGAGCGCTGCTTATCGAAATACCAATCTTCTTTAACCCTTATACGCATAACCTTAGTTGGATCGAATTCAGTATAAATAACTGTATCGTATTCTTCGTAAGGAGGATAGGGGCGTCTCATAATATTGTGAAGTGTATCTGTTTGACGACCTACTATCTCGCTGTAGGTGATAGGCACCAGTAATTCATCGGTGTTCGAAATATCGTAGGCTTGCATCTCCCCGGCTTTTAAGGCATCAAGAACCACAACTATAAATGATTTCCAACTAGCTTGTGTTTCGATTGGGAAATAAAACTTCTGATTAAATTTCTGACGAAAGTCAATCTCTCTCCAAACTCTTTTTGACCACATTACATCCGCAGCGCGAATAGTAGGTAGCGGAAGAGGTTCCTTATTAATTATGTTTTCATCTTCATATAATGCATCCTTTGGGGCGTCGTCAATAATCTGAGCTTGCAGACCAATTGATAGCATCATACTAATAGTTAAAAAAGCGACAAACAACTTATTCATATGTCCTGTATTTTTATTGTTTATTGTAACTCGAGGTTTATCGGGTTAAGACTCCTGATTGTTCCATCTGGTCCTTTAGCCTGAATATTTTCGAAGAAAAACTTTTGTTTTCTTTTACCGTTTCTGATAATATTACTGATTTCTTTATTGAATTGGTTACCCCTAACATTTTTAGGAATCCAGTCACCATTTATAATTGTAGCAAAAGTAAATGATGTTACCTCAAAATAAAGGTCAAATTCAAAGTCCTTCATATTTGGGATAATGGCAGCAGCGGCAAGCAAAGTGTTTTTATCAATCTTTCCATCAGTTTTACCTGCTATTTCAGCAGTTGGACTAGGAACGCGCTTAACACGGAATTCTGCACTTCCTAACTGCATAGTTTTGCCATCAACTTCAGCAGTTCCTACTACAGTAACTTTATTGCCTGGAACTTTCTTTGGGATTTTAACAGCATAGTTATCATCTTTTTTATAAAGTGTACCTGCTGAAATTGTTGCATTAATCTTACTGGCAGGAATACCTGGAGCCGAAATTGAAACCGGGTTTTCAACACCAATATAAAATACATTCATTTTAAGTGGAGCAACAGTTAGTGATGGTGGTGCAACAATATACTCGCCACTGAATGGGTGATTTTGTAGTTCACCTGTTACAGGGTCGCGCAATTGAATAATACCAGCATATTTTTGAACTCCTTCAGCGTTTGTTGGTAACTTTACATTTACACTACCTTCAGAACCACTAATCTTTTTTGCATTCTTTAAGTAGGAGTCTTTCCATTCGTCAGCACCAGTTCTTATAAAAACATCTGGTTTCGCTTTGTCATCGTATGCCGCAACCAAAATCTGTGCTTCGTAATCCTGCCCTTTAAACAAATAAGTGCTTTTAGGGATTACTTTAGCAGAAACTGATGCAAATTTAAAGTCAGAAGCTGTAATTGATTGAAATAAATATTGAACTGCATTATACTCTGCATTCTTTACCTCGTTAACCAATTTATTAACAATAGTAATGTCGGCAGCAAGAATAGTATGATAAAAATTATAATATTCCCAAGTAACTGCTGCTCCATCAGGATCATGATAAGATTTACCAGGCCTGATAACCAAGCCAAGTTCATTAGAATTTTGGTCAAGGTTAACTACATTTAAAAGATAAGAACGGTAACTATTTAATTTAGCACTAAGGTTATAGGCTTCGCCCCCCCCATCCTTCATTCCAATAAGGTAAGTAGTTGTATTGTCGTATTTGTCCTTAGTAGGAACATCTTTTAGCAATAAATATTTACCTGAAGTGCCATTAGTATAAGTTGTATCCTTATAGAACATGGTCTTCATCTCCTCATTGTTGATTTCTGATATTAAACCATATTCACTTACACCAACCAAATTATATTTAAGTTGATCAAGGTATTCAATAATTGCCTTAGTATTTTCTTTTACTTCTAAAGCCTTATGATAAGCCTCCCCAGTCTTCTCCTTATTTTGAGAATATTGAGTTTCAAATTCATTATATACTGTGCTTACTTCTTGCGAAAGACCTACGTTAGTGCTTTCAATGCTTTCGTTAACAATTAGAAAAGCATTCAGAATGTCTTTTGATACATTAAGGGCCAAAAGAGCCGTAAGTACCAAATACATCATAGCAATCATTTTCTGCCGTGGGGTTTCCTTATATCCAGCCATTTGTATTTATTTTATTATTAATGGATAAAAATTTGTTAAACAATAGTTTATCGGATTAATTATCCGTTTACAGTCATTGCTGTAAGCATATTGCCATAAACTTTGTTTAATGATCCCATACGTTTCGACAAAGTTGCCATTTGATCTGAGAAATCAGAAGTAGATGCTGTTGAATTTTCAAGTTTGGTTAAGAATTCACCCATTGTTGTCTGAAGTTTTTCTGTTGATTCAACGGCTCTGTTTGTACCTTGTAACTGAATTTCATAAATTGCGTTAAGCGCAGCCATGTTTTCAGCAATCTTTCTTAGTTGCTCATTATAAGCATCACCTTCAACTGCAGTAAAATCAAGTGCTTCAACAGATTTTGAAAGTACTTCAGATGATTTTTTATAACTAACGGCAAGAACTTCTGCAGAAGCAGTTGCATCTTTTACGGTAGAAGCAAACTCTTCTGTTGTATTCATATCGCTCTTGAGTGTGTCTGCTGCTTGTGTGTAAGCATTTGCAAGTGAACTTGCACCTTCAGTTACATTGTTAAGACTTTCTGAATAATTTGTTGTTGCCTCAGCATCTTTTTGAACTGATTCATTAAAGTTCTTAGCACTATCGCTTGCAGCCTCAAGGTTTGAAGTAAAATTATTAGTTGCAACTGCCGCATCGGTAAGGTCTGTTAACTGACCGGCATTATCTGATAGTTTCGACATACCTTCACCAAGGCGTTCGATTGTTTTATTGTCAATTTGCGCTTTTTCAAACATATCATCAAGTCGTTGTGTAGGTGATTTTCTTTTAATATCCTGACCTTTAACACCTCCGTACATACCTGCTAGTTCAGGGTAAACCATACTCCAATCAGGTTCTACGTGAGGTGGCTCAAAAGCCGAAAAGAAAAAGATTATTGCCTCAGTAAGAAGACCAAGTGTTAATAATTGGTTTGCATAAGGTAAGTGAATAATTTTAAATAAGGCACCTACCAATACAACCGCGGCTCCTATGCCATATACTTTGGCCATAAAGTTCCTGTAACGTCTTGTTTTTGTAAAATCAAAAAATCCCATGATAAAAATTTTGTTAGTTGTTTTATTTTATAATAAAAATCTTAATTATATACTCTTGAAGCTTTATTAGGGTTATCACCTTTGTTACGGCCTAAATAAGGCTGAATAGTACGGAAACCAACATATGATTTTGCTGTATCCTGATATTCGTAAGCCC
>JAOZNY010000152.1:1776-7193 GCA_029933565.1 Bacteroidales bacterium | reverse complement strand
TAATGGATTAAATTATAAATATCTTTGCAAAAAAAGAAATTAATGGCATTAGTTAATTCATTTGAAAAAGAAGGCAATTTTTTATTTCGCCATAGGGGAGAAATTCCAATTGTTCTATTCGCTGCAGCAATTCCGGTAATCTATTTTACAAACCTTGATTACTTAAGTAATTCACTTCTAGAAATTTTTACTTACGCTGCTATTTTCCTTAGTTTTCTGGGCTTTTTTATAAGAGCCATTTCCATTGGAACCACTCCTAAAGGAACAAGTGGTAGAAACACTAAAGAAGGACAAGTAGCCGAAAGTTTAAACACAACAGGGATTTATTCCACAGTAAGACATCCTTTGTATTTAGGAAATTATTTTATGTGGATTGGAATAGTTGCCTTTACATTTAATTGGGCCTTTGTAATAATCGTAACCCTCGCTTTCTGGCTTTACTACGAGCGGATAATGTTTGCCGAAGAAAGATTTCTGGAAAGGAAATTTGGTGATGATTACATGAACTGGGCAAACAAAACTCCCTCATTCATTCCCTGTTTAAAAAAGTATATAAAAAACGTAGTACCATTTTCTTTTGTGAGTGTATTACGAAGGGAATATTCCGGCGTTTTGGCTACAGTAGTAGGTTTTGTTTTTATCGATGATTTAAGAAGATATTTTGCAGATAGTTCTTTTGAGATTTACACTACTGCTCATTATTTATTAATTGCCACACTATTAATTGTACTGATACTAAGAAGTTTAAAACACTATACTAAATTACTTAACGAAAGCGGAAGATCGTAATTAGTGAAGAACCCAATCGTACATATTGCTGCAATTTTGTCGATGTTCTTTTGGGGACTTTCTTTTATCTGGTCGAAAATAGTTTTTGAGACTTATACCCCAATTACAACTATTACAATCAGGCTTTCTATTTCATTTACCATTCTTTTTCTTTATTTAATTGTAACAAAGCAGGTTGAAATAATAAAAAAAAAACATCGCTCCCTCTTTTTTGCCAGCGCAATCTTTAATCCCTTTTTATATTTCCTTGGTGAATACTATGGACTCAGTATGGTTTCGGCAAGTATTAGTGCAATAATTATCTCTACAATACCTATTTTAACGCCTTTTGTTGCACGAAAACTTTTTAGGGAAAAACTCAATATCCTAAACATTATTGGTCTGGTGGTTTCATTTGTTGGCGTACTTTTAATAATCCTTAAAAAAGATTTAACACTTAATTCCTCCGGCCTTGGGCTATCCCTATTAGTATTGGCATTGTTTTCGGCGGTGATTTACTCAGCCATGGTAAAAAAACTTACTGACGAATATTCACCCATTTCTATAATCGCCTGGCAAAACCTAATAGGCTTTGTTCTTTTTCTTCCCTTGTTTCTTTACTACGATTTCTCCGACTTCCTAAAAATAACTCCCAACCTTATTACTCTTATTTCTCTTTTTATGCTTGGTGTATTTGGCTCATCAATATGTTATGTCCTCTACGCCTTTGTATTAAAACGTTTAGAACTCACTAAAGCAAATATTTACAATAACCTAACTCCAATATTTACTGCAATTGCCTCATACTTTTTTCTTGGTGAAAGTTTCAGTGCGATTAAAATAACAGGTATGGTAATCGTAATTACAGGGATTATCCTATCGCAACTTAAGTTTAGCAAAAAATAGAATTGTTTTCCATAAAAACTATCTTAGCATAAATTTTCGATTCCAAACATGAGCGAAAAAGCAAAAAAATTTGGTGCTTTTGCCGGGGTTTTCACACCCTCTATCCTTACCATTCTTGGTGTAATAATGTATATGCGTCTTGGTTGGGTTACGGGTGTTGCAGGACTATGGGGAACAATTGGAATAATTCTCCTTGCTCATATCGTATCTGTAACAACAGGACTTAGCATTTCGTCAATAGCCACCGACAAAAAGATTGAAGCCGGAGGCATTTACTACATCCTTTCAAGGTCGCTGGGTCTGCCCATGGGCGGATCAATTGGCATTACACTTTTTATTGGTACTGCACTTTCCATCTCACTTTATATCGTTGGTTTTACCGAGAGTTTTATTGCCATCCCCTACATTCAGGAATTAACCGGCATTACCGAAATAAGCGTTAGTAGCATCAGGATTATTGGTAGCATCGTTTTACTTATTTTGGTAATTATTGCTTATATCAGTACCGAGATTGCAATTAAAGCACAGTTTTTTATTCTTGGAGCAATAGTTCTATCTCTTGTATCAATTGTTGTAGGTTTTATAATTAACCAACAACCACAAGAAATTGGTATCGAACCCCAACAAGCAATTAAGCCATTCCACGATTTTACCTTCGAACAGGTATTCGCAATTTTCTTTCCTGCTGTAACGGGTTTTACTGCAGGAGTAGCCATGTCGGGTGATTTAAAGGATTCAAAATCTGATATCCCTAAAGGTACATTGCTTGCCATATCAGTCGGACTGGTAGTTTACATTGCTCTGGTGGTAATGATTTACTATTTTGTTGATCAGGCAACACTTTTATCAAACTACAATTTCCTGATGGCCTTGGCATGGATACCAGCACTTGTTGTTGCCGGCATTTGGGGTGCTACACTTTCATCGGCACTAGGTGGTATTTTGGGTGGACCACGAATTATTCAGGCTATTGCCCAGGATAAAATTGTACCAAAAATTTTGGGTAAAGGCTACGGTGTAAACAACGAACCACGCAACGCACTTATCTTTACATTTATAATCTCTGAAGCAGGAATACTAATTGGCGATCTTAACATAATTGCCGGCGTAGTAACTATGTTTTATTTATCGGCTTATGGATTTATTAATCTAGCATTTGCACTCGAAAAATGGGCAAGTACCGACTTCAGGCCATCCTTTAATATATCTCTATGGATTGGCGTTTTAGGTTTTGTAGTGAGTTTTTTAATAATGTTCCAACTCGATATTTTATCAATGTTTGGGGCTCTGGCAATATTGGGGATTATTTATCACTTTATCAGCAAAAAGCAGCATTATCTTGAAATTGGTGATGTTTGGCAAAGTGTAAGAGCATCAATACTCAGGAAACTTCTTACACAATTATCAAAGAAAACTCTTACTGAAAGAAACTGGAGGCCCAATATTTTGCTGTTTAGTGGCGGTGCCGGAAGCAGACCACATCTTATTGAATTTGGAAAGGCTCTGGTTGGAGAACACGGCATGATCTCAAACTTTATTCTGGTTATAAACTCAACGTCTAAGGTATTGTTCCCAAAAAGCAAACAGGCCTTAACTAAGGACATTCTTTCCAAGGACGAAGGAATTTTTTCAAGACTTCAGGAGAGCAACGACCTTTATAAAGGAATTGAAAGTATTGCTGCCACATATGGGTTTTCAGGCGTTGAGCCTAATACAATTTTAATGGGATGGGGTAGAAAAACTGAAGACCATGTAAGATTTGCCAAGATGTTTAAGCACCTTTGCGATCTGGATCATAATATTGTAATGCTTGATTACAATAAGGAGAAAGGTTTTGGTAATTATAAAAGAATTGATGTTTGGTGGCGAGGTGGCTCCAATAACGGAAACCTGATTCTATCACTTATAAAATATATCCGATCCTCATACAAATGGCGTCATGCCAGTGTTCGCATTATGCTTATAAATAATGAAAACAGCAAACACGACAGAATCTATAAAAAAGCAAAATTGGCATTGAACAATATGCGTATGGATGCTGAAATACGGATTATAAATAATGAAGTTGATAAAACACCGGTAAACAAAATTATCAAAAGGGAATCGGGTTCGGCAGACTTAACTTTCCTTGGCCTTGCTGATGTTGTTGAGGGAAAAGAACAGGATTTTGTTGAAAGAGCCGACACCCTATATCAAGACCTTGGTACCATTGCCCTTGTAAAAGCATCCACTTTTTTCAAGGAAATGTATATTGGAGTTTAAGGTGAGTTTGTTGGAATAGAGACTATGGGGTACTATTGCTGTTATGGCGACTATGGCTGCTGTGGCTTCTATGGATAATAGTTGCAACAGCAACAACAGCAGCCACAGAAGCCAAGAACCAAAAGAAGCAAGAAACCTCTTGCCATTCTATAGCATTAGTATAACTTTGTTGAAAATTCCAAATTAATAATTATGTCTGTTCAAATAAAAGAAGTAGTTAGCAAGCATGACTATAAACAATTCGTAAATTTTCTTTACAAGCATTATAAAGGTTCAGAGAACTGGATTCCTCCAATGAAATCTGACGAGATGTTTTCAATAGACGAAAACAAAAATCCGGCCTACGAATTTTGTATATCCAAATTCTGGCTAGCCGAAGACAATGGAAAAATTGTTGGCAGGATAGGTGCAATAATTAATGATGTTTACAATAAAAAGGTGGGCGAAAAACTTGGAAGAATTAACCGTGCCGAGTTTATTGATAATAAAGAAATTAGCAAAGCACTTTTTAAAACCGCAGAAAACTGGCTTAAGGAAAAGGGAATGGAAAAAGTTCATGGTCCTCTGGGTTTTACTAATATTGACCAACAGGGGCTTTTAATAGAAGGCTTTGATTATCTCCCATCAATTGCATCGGTTTACAACCACCCTTACTACCAACAGCACTTTGAAATTTTGGGTTACGAAAAAGAAAATGACTGGGTTGAATTCAGGCTTACCATTGGCGACGCAGCAGCAAAAAAAGCCAGCAGGGGCTCAGCAATGATCAAACGAAGATACGGTTTCGAGTCTGTTACTTTTACCAAGACCAGCGAACTCAAAGAATACGGAAAAATAATTTTTGAAATTCTCAACGATGCTTTTAAAGTTCTGCCTTATACAGTGCCGTTTTCTAAAAAAATGATTGAAGCCTCCTCAAAAAAATATTTCTCAATCCTTAATCCAAAATTTGTAAATATTGTAAAAAAAGATGATGAAGTAATTGGCTTTTTTGTAGGTATTCCATCACTTTCAAAGGCAATGCAAAAAGCAGGTGGCAGTCTTTTCCCTTTCGGGATACTCCCAATTATGAAATCACTTAAACATCCGAAAGTAATTGATATGCTTTTAACTGGTGTAAAGGAAGAATATCAGGCCAATGGAGTTGCTGTAATCCTAATTGCAACACTACAGGAAGAAATGCTTAAGCAAGGAATCAATCAAATGGAGACTACAGGAATGTTTGAAACTAACCATACGGCAATTGCCAATTGGAAAAATTATGAACATATCCAACATAAAAGAAGGCGTTGTTTTGTAAAGAACCTTTAACTGAGAATGAGTGAATGAGTGAATAAAAAATAGTTGCTTCTTTTTTCTAAAATCAATCTTATGAGAAAGTATATTTTAGTGTTTTCGGCTCTTTTACTTTTCAATATTGCTTATTCGCAGGAATATTTTCCATTGTTGGAAGAAAACAAAACATGGTATGTTATTAGTTC
>JAOZNY010000152.1:0-1676 GCA_029933565.1 Bacteroidales bacterium | reverse complement strand
CGCAAAGGAAAAACGCTATTGCTAGCCCCTGCTGTCTATTCGACCGATGAACTACCGTAGGGAGAACAAGTGTAGAAATCACCTGAGAAAGCACTTGACTCTCAGGGGATGTCTCCACTCCCTTTGGTCTGTCGACATGACAGCATAGTTTTTGGAAGATTAGATTTGCGCTCTTTGCGCTTACCTTTGCGTGAAAAACCTTTGCGGTCTTTACGTGAAAAACACTACTCCACCACTCCAATACTCCATTTCTTCACCACTCCATTTCCAATCCCCTCCTTTTATTAATTCTAAATTTAAAACGATTGCAGAGCAGCCCTCTAAAATTCATAAATTTGCCCTGAATAATTTAAACATTAATAATTAATGATTACAAAACAACTTACCCACCCAACCAGCATAGTTATTGTTGGCGGTTCAAAGGATCTGGAAAAACCAGGCGGGAAAGTCCTTAAAAATATAATTGACGGTGGCTTTCATGGCCGACTATCTGTTCTAAATCCCAAAGAAGATGAAGTTCAAGGAATTAAGAGTTATCGCGACATTAATGAACTGCCTGATACTGACCTTGCAATTATTGCCATAGCAGCAAAATACACCCCACAAACTGTTGAATTTTTAACAGAAAACAAAAATACTAAAGCATTTATTATCCTTTCTGCCGGTTTCAGCGAAGAAAGCGAAGAAGGAAAAAAATTGGAAGATCAGGTAGTTGCTGCAATTAATAAAGTTGATGGCTCACTAATTGGCCCCAACTGCGTAGGAATACTTACGCCACAGCACCACAGTGTTTTCACATATCCCATTCCAAAACTGGAAGCCGATGGTTGCGATTTTGTAAGCGGTTCGGGAGCAACTGCTTGTTTTATTATGGAAGCAGGAATTCCCAAAGGATTAAAATTTGCCAATGTTTATTCTGTTGGCAACTCGGCGCAAATGGGTGTTGAGGAGATTGTAAAACATATGGATGAGAATTTCAATCCTGAAACCGATCCTAAAGTCAAACTGCTTTATCTGGAAACAATCAGCAATCCACAAATGTTGCTTAAACATGCTTCATCGCTGATTGAAAAAGGTTGTAAAATTGCAGCAATAAAAGCAGGAACTTCTGAAGCAGGAAGCCGTGCAGCATCGTCTCATACTGGTGCTTTGGCATCTTCTGATCTTGCAGTTGACGCACTATTCAAAAAAGCAGGAATAGTTAGGTGCTACGGCCGTGAAGACCTGATTAGTGTGGCCTCAGTTTTTATGAATCCTGAACTTAAAGGAAAAAATATTGCCATAATCACACATGCCGGAGGACCTGCAGTAATGCTTACCGATGCACTTTCAAATGGAGGCCTCAACGTTCCACATATTTCAGGAAAAGCAGCCGATGAGTTGAAAGAGATTCTATTTCCGGGCTCTTCAGTGGCAAACCCCATCGACTTCCTGGCAACAGGAACCGCCGAACAACTAGGAATGATTATTGACTATTGCGACACCAAATTTGATGAAATTGATGCAATGGTGGTTATTTTTGGGACTCCGGGTTTAACCGAGATATTTGATGTCTACAAAGTACTTGACGAAAAAATCAGAACATCGAAAAAACCAATATTCCCCGTACTGCCTTCAACGCTTACTGCTGAAAAAGAAGTTGAGTATTTTGTTAATCTGGGAAATACTTTCTTTCC
>JAOZNY010000393.1 GCA_029933565.1 Bacteroidales bacterium | reverse complement strand
AAATTGCTAAAAAGTTAGGATTAGAATTTGTGCCGGAGAAAAATTCCCCTCCTTTGGAGGGGTGCCTGAAAGGCGGGGTGGTTAATAATGAACAACAAACCCCTAATATATCAATAAACAACACCCTAATAAAAAGAAACTTTATTGAGAATTTACCATATAATCCGAAATTAAAACAACTCGCAAGAAACAAAAGAAAGGCAGGCATATTATCAGAAGTGCTATTTTGGCAACAAGTACATAAAGGGAAATTTTATAAAATAGATTTTGACAGACAAAGAATAATAGGTAATTATATTGTCGATTTTTATGTGAAAACATTGGGCTTGGTTATTGAAATAGATGGAAGTAGTCATGATGGTAAAGAAGAATACGACAAATCAAGGCAAGATTATTTGGAAGCATTAGGTCTGAAAGTTTATAGGATAGAAGATTTAGATGTTAAAAGAAATATTGCACAAGTAATGCAAGATTTAGAGAATTATATTGTGTTAGAATATGGAGATAATACCACCCCGTCCGTTGGATACCCCTCCAAAGGAGGGGAATTTGCCCCAATAGATATTCTGGATTATATCTACGCAGTTTTACACTCGCCAACTTACCGTGAGAAATACAAAGAGTTTTTAAAAATTGATTTCCCAAGAGTTCCATTTCCAAAAAACAAAGAAACATTTTGGCAATTGGTAAAACTGGGTGGAGAAATAAGGCAAATACATTTACTGGAAAGCCCAAAAGTAGAAGAATACATTACCGGCTACCCAATTGATGGCGATAATAATATTACAACCAAAATCGGCAAAAAAGATTGGGAAATAACCTCCCCTCAAAACCTCCACAAAGGAGAAACTCTCGGTAGAATTTGGATAAACGAAAATCAGTATTTTGAAAACATTCCACTTGTGGCTTGGGAGTTTTATATCGGTGGCTACCAGCCTGCTCAAAAATGGCTAAAAGACCGTAAAGGAAGAAAACTAAGTTTTGATGATATTTTACATTATCAAAAAATTATTGTTGCCCTTTTTGAAACAGACCGCTTAATGAAAGAAATTGATAAAATTGAAATTGAATAATTAAATTATTTTGTAAAATCCTTCTTCCTCAACTCAAAGTTTTTACCAAGGTAAACCTTCCTTACATGTTTATCGTTGGCAAGGTCTTCGGCGGTGCCTTGTTTTAAAATTGAACCTTCAAATAATAAGTAGGCACGGTCAACAATCGAAAGTGTTTCGTGAACATTATGATCGGTAATAAGAATTCCAATATTTTTTTCCTTTAGTTTGGAAACAATCATCTGAATATCTTCAACCGCAATTGGGTCAACGCCTGCAAAAGGCTCATCAAGTAAAATAAATTTAGGATCAACTGCTAATGCTCTGGCAATTTCAGTCCGTCGTCTTTCGCCACCCGATAATTGAATACCTTTACTCTTACGAATATTCTGAAGCCCAAACTCATCCAATAGCGATTCGAGTTTCTCTTTTTGCTCAGCCTTGCTCATTTTAGTAAACTGCATTACTGCACTCAAATTATCTTCAACACTTAATTGCCTAAAAACAGAGGCTTCCTGAGCAAGGTAGCCAACACCCATTTGCGCTCTTTTGTACATTGGCATTGCTGTTATTTCTGTGTCGTCAAGAAATACTTTACCGGCATTAGGTTTTATTAAACCCACTATCATATAAAATGAAGTGGTCTTCCCTGCACCATTTGGGCCAAGTAATCCTATTATCTCACCTTGGTTTACTTCAACCGAAACATTTTTGGCAACTGTGCGTTTGCCATATTTTTTAACAAGATCCTGTGTCCAAAGTTTCATGTTTTATTTTTT